>JAFQUA010000046.1 GCA_017408725.1 Oscillospiraceae bacterium | reverse complement strand
GCGCCGCCCGGTAACGATTTTACCCCACAGAACCTAGGCTTTTTGCAGCAAAAACGAATCGAGTGAGCCCAATGGTGTAACGAATACTACTTGTGTTCGTTACGAATCGTCAGCGGCGACTCGCCGCTAAACGATCATTTATTGCACAAGGAGGTAGCCGGAATGGAACTGAAGCACATTGCACAGCGGGAGGGGCGGTTGTCGTCGTTTTTGTTGGAGGAATTGAAAATGTCGGCAGGTCTTATGAACCGGCTGAAGTGGCAGGAAGCCATTCGGGTCAACGGCAAGCCGGAGCATACGGACTATGCCGTGAAACAGGGGGATACCATTACGGTACTACTGGATGAGCCGGAGCCTGAATATCCGGCAGAGGACGGAAGCCTTACCATTTTGTACGAGGACGATCATTTGCTGGCAGTGGATAAGCCTGCCGGAATGTTGATTCATCCCAGCAGAAGTTGCTTCAGCGGAACACTTGCCAATTTTGTGGCAGGATACTACCGCAAAACCGGCCAGAAAAGCGCTTTCCATCCGGTCACGCGGCTGGACCGGGATACCTTTGGTGTGGTACTGCTGGCGAAAAACTCCCATGTCCACAACTTGATGCAAGGAACTTCTTTGAAAAAAACCTACCACGCCTATGTATTTGGACACCCCCAAGATGCGCAAGGTGTGATTGATGCTCCCATTGCCAGAAAGCCGCTGCCCAGTTTGCTGCGGGAGATCCGTCCGGACGGCAAGCCCTCTGTGACGGAATATGCGGTGCTGGAAAAGAATTCTGAGTTATGTAAACTTAAATTGCGACCTGTTACGGGCAGGACTCACCAGTTAAGGCTGCACTGCTCCTACATGGGTTTCCCGATTCTGGGAGATCCCCAATACGCAAGTACGGAAAGCAAACAGTCTTCTGAGCAAGCAGGTCTGCTGACCCAGCAGCTATGCGCCAAGGAACTAAGATTTGAACATCCTATAACCGGCGAATTTGTTTCGCTGGAAAGCAAGCTGGATGTTATTTTTCATAAATAAGGAGAACGCCGGGCAATGCCCGGCGTTTTTTTCATTACTAATGGAAAATATTAGACCAACACCTACACCACTGTGTAATTTTCCAATGTCTCATAGGCGTTACCTCCTTTGCCAGCAACCGTTTTGACCCGGCGTAAAGCATTCCGTTGCCATAAGATTTCCTTGCGCGTCATACAGCCGAATGGTTACCTCCGGCTTGCTGTCGCTGGTTCTGCTTATCAGTTGATCCATGGCGCGATACCATTGCTCAGAGCTTCCCTGTGGCTTTGAAATGGAGAAGAGAAAAAACCGGTCATATGTGCGGACAGATTCGGTTTGGATGTCCATGGTGCAGACCTCGTCCTGATGGAGGAAGGTCAGCTCCGCTTCCATTTCTGCCCTTACCGCATCGGGTTGGCGGTCAAAGAGCACCAGTTGCACAGGGCTGTTGCTCATGGAGACATTGTAAAGGGCGGCTTGTTCTGTTTTTGGGTAGGCATGAAAGGTATAATTATCGATCTCTCCCGGTTTGGGATTTGTGTAGAAACGCCGGTAACCCAGCGGCTGCCTTTGAACCGTGTATAGGATGTGGCTGTCATCGGTTTCGGCGATAATTACACGCCTTGGGTATGGTTCGCCGTTGGAGAATTCTCCGAGAATCTTGCTTGGCCCAACCATATGTGCCCGTTCCGCTCTGCGAAACACCATTTCCGCATTCATCGGCGGACTACCCAAGCCAACATAGACCGTCAGTGCCAGAAGCAGAGCCAGAAACAAAAAGACAACTGCTCTTACGGGGCGGGGCAGGATGGAAGATTTCTTTTTTCTCATGGCGCGTCACCTCCCGGGATTGGAACACGCATGACCATATTTCTGCCGTCACGGGTGTAGCACAGCTCGATCCATTCAATGCCCCGGAAATCAAAATTGCTCAAGAGGGTGTCGCAGACCCAGGAAAAGTGACCGGTCTGGACCACATCCCGGCTTAAAAGCATACCGCTGCCGGCGGTGTTCATTTGAGAAACCGGACGGGGAATTTCATTGCCAAGATTATCGCGGAATGTAATGAAGTAGCAAAAATCCGGGTGATCGCACAGTGGCAGATAGCTGGTGACTTCCAGACGGAAGTAAAGACGCTCCGTTTTGCCACCCCAGCAGGCGATCTTGGTCAGCTTTACGGTATATCCGCTGTTACGGAAGGACAGCTCCGGCTCGGCATAATAAAATCGCTGCATACCGGGACCGGTGGTGTCGGCATAGGGATCGTATGCATGATTACTGTAATCCGGCTCTTTGTAAATGTTGTCCGTGGCAAAGCGAAAGCCCTGCCAGACCAGCACAAACAAGAAAACAGGAACAATAAGTACCAACAGAATTTTTGAGATGAAGTGAAAATATCCCCAGAAGGGGCGGTGAATGGCAGCAAGCTGAGGCGCGATCTCCTCCGCACTGCCCATAGAGAGCAGAACTTGATCCGGGATATCCTCCTCTGGAATGCCTGCTTTTTCCAAGGTATCGCATTTGTCCTCGATGTGCTGCAGAAGCTCCTCACGAACGGTTTTCCGATCCCCCCAATAGCGTATTTTTGAGGTAGCATCATCGCACCATTTGTACAAGTGATATTTTTTCATGGGCGTATCCTCACGCGCCGGCAAAACCAAGGACAGCGTTGACCTTGGTGGAAAACAGCTGCCATTCCTGCTCCTTATGCTTGAGATACTCCCCACCGGAGGGGGTAAGCCGGTAGTATTTCCGTTCCCGACCATTGGGGGCGGTTTGGATATAGGAAATGACGAACTTCTCCTTTTCCAGCGTATGGAGCAGTGGATATAGGGTGCCCTCCTTCAGCTGGAAGGTGTCATCGGAGCGTTTTGCTAATTCCTCCACCATTTCGTAGCCGTACTTATCACCGTCTTTCAGCAGGGAAAGCACCAGCATGGGGGTGCTGCCGGACATTAAGCTTTTCTCGATGTTCATAAAGGTACCTCCTTATACCTAGATTATCTAGGCTTATTATACATAGATAATCTAGGTGTGTCAAGTAAAAAATTCGTCCCTCCGGCAGGAGGGACGAAAAATCAAACGATGGGTGTGTAATTGACGATGATGCTTTGCTCTTTCAGCTTGGAAACATCCTTGATGGGATTCCCGCTGGCATCCACGCGAATCATATGATGGCAGGTGGTCAAAATATCAATGGAGGAGATGTTATTGTAATCTATATTCACGGTGTTCAGATTTTCAAAGCCTGCCAATGCATCGATCTTCGTCAGCTTGTTATAGGATGCGTTGAGATAAATAAGCGCGCAATCCTTGCTCCACTGGGGAAGCACTTCAATTTCATTGTGAGATACATCGAAATACTGCAAGTTCGTCAGCGCAGAAAGGGCGGAAATATCCAGAATGGTATTGTCTGACAGAATCAATTCCTGCAGTGTGCTGATGTCGGAAAGAAGGCCAACATCCGTAAGTGTATTCTTTCCGGCGTCAAGACGGTAAAGGTTCTTTAAGCTTTCTAAACCGGACAGACTGCCGATGGAATTGTTTGAAATGTTCAGGGCTTCCAGCGAGGTACAGCCGGCCAGAGGGACAATGGAAGCCAGAGAATTATAGGATACATCCAGCGTTTTAAGATTGGCCAAGGGGCTCAGATAGCTGAGATTGGTTAGCGCATTCCGGGAAAGATCCAGCGTCTGCAGATTGGACATGAAGGATAGTGCGGAAACATCCCGGATGGCATTGTCGCTGAGGTTCAGGTACTGCAGTTTCTGAGCACCTGCCAAGTTTTTGATGCTGGAAAGATAGCAGTCACTAAGGGTAAGCTCCGTCAGATTGGGAAGGGAGGCAATAATGGAAAGATCCTGTGCGGATATAGCGGTAGAACGGATGTACAAGCGGCTCAGCGAAGTGAGGTTGGAAAGGATCTGCAGACCGGAAACGTTGCTGTTTTCAATGGTGAGGTCTGTCAAATAGGGGAAATGCTGCAGATCCGTAAGATCGGTAGTAGTGGACGATAATGTCAAGGAGGTAATGTTCCAAAGGTCACTGGTTAGAATTCGGTCCTCAGCGGTCAGCTTCAGTTCCTGCCGAACAAGGGCATCCAGTGCACTGTCAGACAGGTTTACCACTTCGATCACACCGCCTACGGTATAGCCAAATACGGAAAGGGGACTGACAAGACCGTTTTCTCCAATGGAAAGCGCATAGAGCGTGTTTTCACCTAGGGACAGAGGAATGCTGTCGATATAGGCGTCTGCAAATACAGATGGATATTCTCCGTCATTGGACACATGGAGTTTTCCGGAAGTGCCCTCTACGGTTACGCTGAGGTATTGACTGTAAAAACCCGGGGCGGGGGTAGCAACCGGGGCAGCAGGACGCATGTCATCCAGTTGGGATTTGATTGCAGGATCGGAAACATGGTCCAGCATGGTTACCGCATCATAAAGCTTATTTTGCTCCACATATGTATTGCACAGGGCAATGTACAGCTCCACGGAAGGGTCGGCAGCAATGGCGTTGGACAAGGTATACTCAGCTTTGGAGTAGTTGTTGTTCGCCTTAAACTGCTCTGCCAGCTCAATAGCAACATCCTGACTGCTTCCGGACTGACGGTAAGCAGCACTATAGAGCCATGAAGCAACATTGTGGTGGCCCTGCTGTTCAAAAAAGCGAGCCTGCTGTACCAGCATATCTTTGGTAAAATCCTGATCATAGATAAAAAGATACCAAAAGATGCTGCAAAGGGTAACAATCACAAGCAGGATCGGTAAAATGCGCTTAAAGGAAGATTTCATAGTTGCACTCCGTTTCGAGGGGTTCTGACACAAATTATACTTCCCTAGCAGAACGATGTCAAGAACTGGGATAAATTTGGAAATGATTTCGGCGAAAAGCGGCAGTTTCCTTACATCAATGCTGATAAAATGGCTTCATGGGGGGGGATGAGAATGAAACGGAACCTTACGCAGCTGCTTGCTGCTTTTTTGATGGGCGTGGTGATGCCTGCACTGGCCATGCAGTTGGGACAGGCTGTGGTGCTTGCGGATCCGCAGCCAACTACGCAAAGTCAGACTGCGCCATTGGACACTATGGCTAGCCAGCAAATACAGCAGACACCTGCCGTTATCCCGGTGCTTCTTGGGAACAACACCCTGCGGATGATGGAACTGGATGTATACCTTCTTGGTGTGGTGCTGGCAGAGATGCCGGTGGATTTTGAAGCAGAGGCGCTGAAGGCGCAAGCGATAGCTGCCAGAACCTGTGCGCTCCAATGCACACAGGAAGGCATTAAGCATCCCGGAGGCGCTGTCTGTGGGGATTCCAAATGCTGTCAGGCTTACATAGAGCCTGCGCAGTATTTGAATGACGGCGGTTTACAGGAAAATGTGGACAAGGTACAGCGGGCAGTTACGGATACGGTAGGACAGATTCTGACATATCAGGGGAAATTGATCCAGGCGACCTATTTTTCCTGTTCCGGCGGGCGGACAGAGGATGCAGTGGCGGTATGGGGAGCGGATGTACCCTATCTAATATCGGTGGACAGCCCCGGAGAGGAGCATGCGGACATATATGCCAACACGGTTCGGTTTTCAGCAGTGGAATTTGCGGCTTTGCTGGGAAGAAATTTGAGAGGGAACTGCGCTGACTGGCTGGGTGAGATTACATATACCCGAGGCGGAGGTGTTGCCACCATGGTAATTGCGGGAAAAACTTATACCGGAACGGAGCTTCGGGAAACGTTGTCTCTATATTCTACTGCTTTTTCCATGCGTGCTGAAGGGAACAGTATAACGGTTACCACCTCCGGAAAGGGACATAGGGTAGGGATGAGCCAGTACGGCGCGGATGCTATGGCAAAAAAGGGGCGTACTTATGAAGAGATCCTTGCGCATTACTATCCGGGAACAAGAATTGACAAAGTGGATATGCTGCGGTAAAATATCGTAAATAAAGACATAAGGAGGGATTCCATGCCCATTCGGATTCCCAATGACCTTCCTGCAACTGCCGCGCTGCAGAAGGAAAATATATTTGTTATGACACAGAACCGGGCCAGTACCCAGGATATCCGCCCACTGGAGATCGTGCTTCTAAATCTGATGCCTACAAAGATTGTCACGGAGACACAGCTGAGCAGATTATTGGGCAACACACCGCTGCAGGTGAATCTGGAACTGATGCATACCAGCACCCACAAGGCAAAGAATGTGTCAGAAGAGCATATGCTTTCTTTCTACAAGAGTTTTGATGAACTGAAGCACCGCAAGTTTGACGGCATGGTCATTACCGGTGCGCCGGTGGAAAAGCTGGAGTTTGAGCAAGTAGACTACTGGGATGAATTGTGCCAAATCATGGAGTGGAGTAAAACCCATGTTCATTCCACTTTCCATATCTGCTGGGGTGCTCAGGCGGGACTGTATTACCATTACGGTATTGGGAAAAGACCGTTGCCGGAGAAAATGTTTGGCGTATATCCCCACCGTGCCGATTACAAGCGGGCGATCCTGCTGCGTGGCTTCGATGATATTTTCTGGGTTCCCCATTCCCGCCATACCACGGTAGAGCGGGCAGATATTGAGTCTGTTCCGGAGATCAAGATTCTGGCATCTTCCGAAGAAGCCGGCGTTTACGCCATGATGACCGATCAGGGTAAACAGATTTTTGTTACCGGCCATTCGGAGTATGATCCAGATACACTGGAAAAAGAATACCTGCGGGATAAGAATCAGGGCTTGCCAATCTCTGTGCCGAAGAATTACTATCCCAATGACGACGATACCAAAGAGCCTATGGTCCGCTGGAGAGGCCATGCCAATCTGCTGTTTTCCAACTGGCTGAACTATTTCGTTTACCAGACCACGCCGTATGACATTATGGATATCGGTGCTGATGACTCAAATGTATAAAGCATATGCGGCAGGCGTAAAAAGCGTCTGTCGTTTTGCTATGAAAGGGAAGAGAAAATGTGTAATATATAACCGGAACATTTTTGCTTCCACAAGCATATTATATCTGCGGTTACTTGGAAAGGAGGCACGGTTATGGAACCCAGTCGGTGTACAACGATAGAAGATTTAAATAAACTGGTGAACAGTGGCGAACTTCGCCCGCTGATCCGGTTTGAAGAAGCAATGCACGAAAAGCAGTTTTGCCGGATAGCGGAGGAGATCTGCCGAAAAGGTTCTGTGGCGGTGATGCTCTCCGGTCCCAGCTCTTCCGGAAAGACCACATCTGCCAACCGTCTGGCCACGCAGCTTCGGGTACACGGAAAGAAGCCGGTTTTGATGAGCCTTGACGATTATTACATCGACCGTGACAAAATCGCCCCCGGACCGGATGGGGAACTGGATCTGGAGCATATCAATACCATCGATACAGAGCTGTTCGCGAGGGATTTGCGGGATGTTCTGAAAGGGGAGCAGGTGGAGGTCCCCACATTTAACTTCAAGACCGGAAAACGGGAGTGGAACGGACACTTTCTGCAGCTGGAGAAAGAATCGGTGATCATTGTAGAAGGCCTGCACGCATTGAATCCGATGCTCCTGCCAAAGGATTTGGATTCCGGAAACGTATTCCGGATATATGTGTGCCCTCTAATGCCGCTGAATTTGGATGATCAAAACCGAATCCCCACCAGCTATCTGCGATTGCTGCGGCGGATTGTACGGGACTATGAAAGCCGCGGAACCTCCGTTCAGCGTAGCATCGCCATGTGGGATTCCGTTCGGCGAGGGGAAAAGCGGTGGATTTTTCCCTATCAGGAAAATGCGGATGTGATCTTTAACAGTTCCACGCTGTATGAACTGGCTGTGCTGAAAAAGCACATTTTCCCTCTGCTGACGGCTGTTGAACCGGAGGATGAGGCCTATGACGAGGTGCGCGCCATCGTCAAGATCCTCAACTATGTGCAGGAGGCGGATGTGGACGATGAGATTCCGCCAACCAGTCTGGTGCGGGAGTTCATTGGCGGCAATACATTCTACAGATAAAGCAATGGGCGGCAGTTTTGACTGCCGCCCATAGTTTACAGTTTTGCGTAGGTTTTATCCAGGAAACGCTGGGAATTGACAAGTGCCCGTTTGTGAGTGCCTTTTCCGATCTCGCCGGCTTCGTCAAAAGCCCGGAGGGTAAAGGTAATGATCTTTCCCTCAACGGCGGTGACTTCTGCTTCGGCTTGTACTTCCATACCCACGGGTGTGGCGGCTATGTGCTGAATGTTCAGTTCGATGCCGACGGTGGTTTCCCCTTCATCAAGGCCTTCGGCGATTGCCTCGCAGGCAGCACCTTCCATCAATGCTGCCATGCAGGGTGTGGCATAGACCAGCAGGCTGCCGGAACCGACTTCCAGAGCGGTATCCTCTCGTTCTGCCAGGGTGGATACTTCACCCTTCATACCAATTTCAACTTTCATAATGGTTCACATCCTTTCTACTGCACAATATATCCCAGTTTTTCCGGCCTGTCAATAAAATGGTTGCTATTTTTATTCAGCCGTTTTATAATATAGATACTAAAAAATATAGGAGGGTCTTATATGGCCACCAATGAAAAACTGAATCTAACCATGTTGTGCGATTTTTATGAGCTGACCATGGGTTACGGCTATTTTGAAAAGGGCTACAAGGATCGCATTACCTATTTCGATCTGTTTTTCCGCCGTTGCCCCGATGGGGGCGGTTTTGCAATTGCTGCCGGTCTGCAGCAGATCATTCAGTATATTCAGGATCTGCATTTTAGCCCGGAGGATATTGAGTATCTCCGCAGCAGAAAGTTATTTTCCGAGGAGTTCCTTTCCTATCTGTCGGATTTTAAGTTTACCGGCGACATCTGGGCAGTGCCCGAGGGAACACCTGTGTTCCCAAAGGAACCCATTATTACCGTACGGGCTCCGGCAATTCAGGCCCAATTGATCGAGACCTTCCTGCTGCTGAGTATCAATCACCAGAGTCTCATTGCCACCAAGGCCAACCGGGTTGTCCGTGCGGCACAGGGAAGAACGGTTCTGGAGTTTGGTTCCCGTCGGGCGCAGGGGGCGGATGCTGCCATTCTGGGCGCAAGAGCAGCCTATATCGGCGGCTGTAACGGCACGGCATGTACCATTTCCGACCAGCTTTACGGCGTTTACGCCGGCGGTACTATGGCCCATGCCTGGGTGCAGATGTTTGATACAGAATACGAGGCTTTCAAGAGCTACTGCGAGTTGTATCCCGAAAATGCCACACTGTTGGTGGATACCTATAATACCTTAAAATCCGGTGTTCCCAATGCGATTCGTGCATTTAACGAGGTTTTGAAGCCCAAGGGAATCACCAAATGCGGCATCCGTCTGGATTCCGGCGATATGGCATATTTGACCCAGAAGGCACGGCGGATGTTGGATGAAGCCGGCTGGACAGAGTGCAAGATCTCGGTGTCCAATTCTCTGGATGAGTATATCATTCAGGATCTGCTGCGGCAGGGGGCTAAGATCGATATGTTCGGTGTTGGTGAGCGCTTGATTACTGCCAGAAGTGAGCCGGTTTTCGGCGGCGTGTACAAGCTGGCAGCGCTGGAAAACGAGGATGGTACCGTTACACCCAAGATCAAGATCTCCGAAAATATCGGCAAGATCACCAATCCCCATTTCAAGAAACTCTACCGTTTTTACGGTAATGATACCGGTAAGGCCATTGCGGACTATCTGTGTGTTTACGACGAGACGGTGGATGACAGCAAGGATATGGAGATCTTCGACCCCGAAGCCACTTGGAAGACAAAGACCGTATATAATTTTACCGCAAAGGAACTGCAGGTGCCGATCTTCAAGAACGGTGAACTGGTTTACCAGAGTCCGGATCTGCAGCAGATCCGTGCCTACTGCATGGAGCAGGTGGACACGCTGTGGGATGAGGTCAAGCGCTTTGACAATCCCCATACCTACTATGTGGACCTGAGCCAGAAGCTGTGGGATATTAAGTACAACCTGCTGAAGAATAATGGCAAGGCATAACCCGGTTTCCGCCATTGCCCTTGGCGGCGTTCTGGCGGCGCTGGCAGTGATGATTCTGTGCATGGGCACGATGATCCCGGTAGCAACCTTTGTGTGCCCTATGCTTTGTATGCTCCTACTGAAGGTGGTTTTAACCCGGTGCGGTAACCGGATCAGCTGGGCGTGGTACGGGGCGGTAGCCATTCTGGGTGCGCTTTTGGCTCCGGATAAGGAAGCGGTAGCGGTGTTTGCCTTTCTGGGTTTTTATCCGATCATTAAGCCCAAGATGGAAACGTTGCCTGCAAAATGGCTTTGGAAAGTTTTGTATTTCAATGCTGCGATTCTTATCATGTACTGGTTGCTGATGCATCTACTCGGCATGGTGCAGATCGCGGAGGAATTTGCGGAACTGGGAACGGTTATGACCCTTGTGACCTTGCTGCTGGGAAATGTGACTTTCTACCTGTTGGATAGGCTGCTGGGGATGCGCCTTAGGTTTAGAAAGTAGGCGTACATGGAAAAAACATGGAAGGTCTATATACTGCGATGCGGCGACGGGAGCCTTTATACCGGTATCGCGGTGGATGTGCAGGGAAGACTTGCTGCCCACCGAAGTGGCAAGGGCGCGAAATACACCCGGGGAAGAGGCCCGTTGGAACTGGTTTACGAGGAAGAATGTCCCGATAAGGGAACGGCGCTCAAACGGGAACTGGCCATTAAGGCGCTGCCCCGGGAGGAAAAATTAAAGCTTATACAAGAATAAGGAACCCGGCTGTGCATCTGCACAGCCGGGTATCTGTTATTTTGCTACTGCTTCGAGGACCTGCTTGATGAAGTCATCGGTCTGGATAAATTCATGAGTGCCGGGGAAAACACAGGTGTCAAACCAGTCGGTGCGTCCGTAGACCTTTTGTGAAAGCTGGCGCAACCGGTCAAATTCTATTTCGGCAAGCGCGGAATCAAACAATCCGTCCTTGTCACCAACGGCGATGCGCAGGCAGCGGGGATAAATCAGCATAGCCACTTCTGCATCAAAGAATTTTTTGGCGCTGCCCATCCAGGTCCAATCGACCCATGTGTAGCGATCCCGCTTGTTGTAGAAAGAGCAGGAAAGGGCAGCCTTGATGCGAGGTTCTGCGGCAGCAGTAAATAAGGTGTAGAAGCCACCGTAGGAAAGACCGATCATGCTAAGATGATTTTCGTTGGCAAAGCCCGCTTCACAGAAGGCGTCCAGAGATTTGATGATGCAGAAAACTTCCAGAGCGGTGATGGAACCACCCAACTGCTTTAGTTGTGCATCAATGTGATTTCGATCCTCCTGCTTGAAATTGTCAGATTCATAGTTCTCGGACCACAAAAGAAGCTGAGGTGCAAAGACATTGGCACCGCGGTTGAAGATCCGCTCGGTCATATCATTATAGTTATAAGTACCGTCCTCATAAAGACCGCTGCAGACCTCGGGGGTGCCGCTGCCGCCGTGCTGGGCGATGATAAAGGGGTGGGCGTTTTCGTCTTTGTGCAGGAAAAGCAGACCGGTAAAGGGAATGGTATCCAGAACAGTAACGGTAGCACGGTAGATAGCCTTCTCCCCATCTTCATACAGCAGGATCTTGGAAAGAGAGGGCTTGCTGTCCATGCAGCGATGACAATTTAAGGGGAAACCCAGCATATTTTTGAAATCCGCGCGGTATTTTTCGGGATTCTGAGCGATGCCGGCGATGTACTCTGTCCGCTTTTGTTCTTGCAGGAAATAGCCGTCTTGAATCAATGCCTTGATACCAGCGACATAGGATTCCCGAAAGCTTTTGGTATCTTGTTTTCCTTCAAAATAGCCAAACATGATGCTTCACCTTATACTTTCTGCTCACAGTAGATGCAGCGGTGGATACCTACTGCCTTGTCTGTGAGCTTAGCAACCTGAGGCAGCTCCTGCTCTACGGTAGTGATGCACTTGGGGTTAACACACACACGGTCGTAAACCAGATCCGTGGTGTCAATTGCTTCCTTCTGTCCGTCTTCGGCTTCCTTCAGAAGCTTGAGGATCAGTGCCATGCGCATGAACTTGCCGTTCAGTGCCTGCCGGAAATAGGCAGCTCTGGGATCGTCATCTACAGCGACAGAAATCTCGTTGACCCGGGGCAGGGGATGGAGCACGCACATCTTTTCTTTGGCAAGCTTCATCTTTTCGGCGTTGAGGATGTAACTGTTCTTCAGCCGCTCGTAGGTCTCATGACTGTCGAAGCGCTCTTGCTGAATTCTGGTCATATACAACACATCCAACTGAGGAAGTGCTTCTTCCAGAGAACGGTACTCCTCGTAGGGAAGCTGTAACTTGTCAAGTGTGTTGTAACGCACATAGCCGGGCAGCCGCAGTTCTTCGGGGGAAATCAGCACAAAGCGAATGCCCTCATAACGGGCCATGGCTTCAATAAGGGAATGGACGGTACGTCCATACTTCAAGTCACCGCAAAAACCGATGGTTAGGTTATTGAGTCGTCCCATTTCACGGGAAATGGTCAGAAGGTCAGCCAGCGTCTGGGTGGGATGGTTGTGGCCACCGTCACCAGCATTGATCACGGGAATGCTGGCAGCCTGAGATGCAACAAAGGGTGCGCCCTCCATAGGATGGCGGATGGCCATGATATCGGCATAGCAGGAAAGAATCTTTGCGGTATCTGCCATGCTTTCACCCTTGGAGGCGGAGGAGGAGCTGGCTTCACTGAAGCCCAGAACGGTGCCGCCCAGTTCCATCATGGCAGCTTCAAAACTGAGTCGGGTACGGGTGGAGGGCTCATAGAAAAGGGTTGCCAGCTTCTTATAGCGGCAGGCTTCCTGGTAGTTTTCGGGATGGGCAATGATATCCTTAGCAGTGGCAATGAGCTGATCCAGCTCTTCTACAGTAAAATCCAAAATGCTGATCAGACTTCTCATATCACTTCGCTCCATTCACGGCAAGATAATTCTTAATGCGGGTCACATTTTCCTCATTGGCGGGATCTTCCTCAAGGTACTCAATGATATCATAAACATCCACCACGGAATAAACGGGGAAGCCGAACTGCTCCTCGATCTCCTGCATGGCGCCCTTTTCGGTCTGACCCTTTTCCTTCCGGTCTACCATGATGAAGGAAGCAACGACCTTGGTGCCGTCCAGATGGGAAAGGATCTCCATGCTTTCGCGGATGGCAGTGCCGGCGGTGATGACATCTTCGATAATGACAATTTCTTCCCCGGACTGAGGAACATAGCCAACAAATGTGCCGCCCTCACCGTGATCCTTGACTTCCTTGCGGTTAAAGAAGAAGGGAAGATCCAATCCCTTTTTGCTCAGGGCGACGGCTGCGGAGATGGACAAGGAGATGCCCTTGTAGGCAGGTCCGTAAAGAACAGTGTTCTTCTTACCCAGTTTGTCGAAGTAGGCCTTGGCATAGAATTCACCCATCTTGGTGATCTGGTCGCCGGTTTTGATCATGCCGGCATTGACAAAATAGGGGATCTTGCGGCCGGACTTTGCGGTGAAATCACCGAATTTCAGCACACCTGCACCCTGCAGAAACTGAATAAACTCTCTCTTGTAAGCTTCCATATCTTTCTCCTTAATCAACGAATTCAGCAACACAACGTTCGTAAGCGGCAACGGGGTCAGCAGCGGCGGTGATGGGACGGCCCACCACAATGTAGTCAGAGCCGATGGCCTTGGCGGCGGCGGGGGTCATGACGCGCTTCTGGTCACCCACATCGCCATCGGCGAATCGGACACCGGGGGTGACGGTGAGGAAATTCTTGCCGCACTTATCATGGACCTTGCCGGCTTCCAGAGGGGAGCAGACAATGCCGTCGAGACCTGCATTCTTGGCAGTCTCGGCATAGTGCATGACCACTTCGTCAATGGGTGCGTGGATCATCAGATCCCGCTCCAGTGTTTCCTGGTCATTGGAGGTCAGCTGGGTGACGGCAATCAGCAGGGGACGGCTGCCGTCGGGACGGGTCAAGCCCTCCAACGCGCCTTGCATCATAGCGGTAGCACCGGCGGCGTGAAGATTGGTGATGTCCACATCCAGATTGGAAAGAACGGCCATGGCCTTCTTAACGGTGTTGGGGATGTCGTGAAGCTTCAGATCCAGAAAGATCTTGTGGCCACGGGCTTTGATTTCTTTAACGATGCTGGGGCCTTCCGCGTAATAAAGCTCCATGCCGATCTTAACGAAAGGCTTGCGGCCGGTAAACTTGTCCAAAAAGGCAAAGGTTGCCTCTGCGGAGGAAAAATCACATGCTACGATTACGTCCTTACCCATTACTTTGCGCCTCCTATGATATCACTTAAATTCTCAATTCTATACTTTTCCATGACAGCCGGCAAATCCCGGATGATGTCACGGCAGATATACGGGTTTACAAGGTTGGCAGCACCTACTTCTACAGCAGTGGCACCTGCCAGCATCATTTCCACTACATCCTCGGCACTGGATACGCCGCCCATGCCAACCACGGGGATCTTGACGGCGTTTGCCACCTGATAGACCATCCGTACGGCCACAGGGAAAATGGCGGAGCCGGAGAAACCACCCATTTTGTTGGCGATGACCGGTTTTCGGGTACGCAGGTCGATGCGCATACCCAGCAGCGTGTTGATCAGACTGATGCCATCTGCACCGGCATCTTCACAGGCTTTGGCGATGGACACAATGTCGGTGACATTGGGAGAAAGCTTGATGATCACGGGCTTGGAGGTGACAGCCTTGACGGCTTTGGTCACCTCTGCCGCGGCTTCCGGCTGTGTGCCGAAGCTCATGCCGCCGCCGTGGACATTGGGGCAGGAAATGTTGACTTCCAGCCAGCCGACCTGATCTTCCTTATCCAGCTTTTCGCAGGTGTAGGCATAGTCCTCTACGGAAAAACCGGAGACATTTGCCATAACGGGCTTATGGAAGCGCTGCTTCAACTTGGGAAGCTCCTCGGCAATGACCTTTTCCACACCGGGGTTCTGCAGACCGACGGCATTGATCATGCCGGATGTACACTCGGCGATTCTGGGGGTGGGGTTGCCGAAACGGGGATCCTTTGTGGTGCCCTTAAAAGAAAAAGTACCAAGTTCGTTGATGTCATACAGTTCCGCAAACTCATATCCGTAGCCAAAGGTACCGGAGGCGGGGATCACGGGATTGCTCAGCTCAATTCCACAGAGGTTTACACTCAGTTTTCCCATAAGATCTCCTCCTTCTTCATCACGGGGCCTTCCTTGCAGATCCGCTTGTAGCCGGTGAGGGTCTTGCAGGAGCAGCCCATGCAGGCACCGAAGCCGCAGCCCATCCGCTCCTCGAAGCTCATCTGACCGGAGGTTTTGGATGCTTTGTATACGGCTTTCAGCATAGGTTCCGGACCGCAGGTGTAGAAGTAGGTGTAGGCCATACCTTCCAGCGCGGTGGTAACGAAGCCTTTGACACCGTAGCTGCCGTCTACCGTGGTGACGGTTACATTGCAGCCCAGCTTTTTGAATTCTTCTTCGTAGAAAATCTCGGATTTTGTATTAAAGCCAAGAATAACGGAAACTTTTTTGCCGTCGGCGATCAGCTTCTTGGCAAGGTTGTACATAGGCGGAACGCCCACGCCGCCGCCCAGCAGAACCGGGCGGTCACCACTCAAAGAAAGATCATATCCGTTGCCGAGACCGGTGAGGATGTCCAGCTTTTCACCGGCAACCATAGCTGCCATCTGTTCTGTTCCCTTGCCAACTACTTTATAAACGATAGTCAGTGTCTTTTCGTCGTAATTACAGACGGAGATCGGGCGGCGCAGGAACTTGCCGGACAGCTGAATATTGACAAACTGTCCGGATGCGGTGATGGCGGAAGTATCTCCGCCAAGCACCATTTTATAAACGCTGTCCGTCAGCGCTACATTGGAAATGATCGTAAAAATACTCTGTTTCATCTCGTCACCTTAAGCGTCAATGGTGGAGATGGTCAGCGTGGTCTCTTCCAGAACATCCAGCAGAACCTTAACGGTATCCAGTGCGGTGAACATGGTCACATTGTACTCCGTGGCGATCTGGCGGATCTGGAAGCCGTCTGCCTGATCAGCACCGGGATCCCGGGTGTTGATGACATAGGCGATGTGACCCTGCCGCAGAGCATTGGGGATCTCGTCGCTGCCGTCGCTGATCTTGGTCAGCTTGTGGGTGCGGATTCCGTTTTCTTTCAAGAATTTAGCAGTACCGTCGGTGGCTTCAATATTGAAGCCCAGCTTGTAGAACCGGCGGATCAGAGGCAGAGCCTCCTCCTTGTCCTTATCAGCGATGGTTGCCAGAACGGTACCGTAGTTCTGCAGATGCATTCCGGATGCCTGCAGCGCCTTGTAAAGGGCGCGGTTCAGCGTCTTATCGTAGCCAATGGCTTCACCGGTGGACTTCATTTCAGGAGACAGGTAAGCATCCAGACCGCGGATCTTGTTGAAGGAGAATACGGGAGCCTTGACATAGAACCGCTCTTTTTCGTCGGGGTAGATGTCGAACAGACCCAATTCCTTCAGGCTCTTGCCCAGAATGACTTCAGTGGCGATGTCCGCCAGAGAGTAGCCGGTAGCTTTGCTGAGGAAGGGAACGGTACGGGAGGAACGGGGATTGACTTCAATGATGAACACATTGTCGTCCTTATCGACGATGAACTGAATATTGAACAGGCCGACGATGCCGATGCCGAGGCCCAGCTTCTTGGCGTACTGCAGGATGATACCCTTGACCTTATCGGAGATGGAGAAGGAGGGGTAGACGGAGATGGAGTCGCCGGAGTGGACACCGGTACGTTCGACCAGCTCCATAATGCCGGGAACAAAGACATTGATGCCGTCGCAGATGGCGTCGATCTCCACCTCGCGGCCTTCAATATACTTGTCTACCAGAACGGGCTTGTCCTCGTCGATTTCAACGGCGGTCTTCAGATAGTGGCGCAGCTGATCCTCGTTGGCAACGATCTGCATGGCCCGGCCGCCCAGGACGAAGCTGGGACGAACCAGAACAGGATAGCCGATCTCAGCAGCGGCAGAGATGCCGTCCTCGATCTTGGTGACGGCCTGACCCTTAGCACGGGGGATATTCAGCTCATTCAGCAGATTTTCGAATGCGTTGCGGTCCTCGGCTTTGTCGATGGCAGCGCAGTCGGTGCCGATGATCTTCACACCCCGGTCAGTCAGCGGCTGGGCAAGGTTAATGGCGGTCTGGCCGCCCAGAGATGCCACGACACCCTCAGGCTTTTCAAACTCGATGATGTTCATAACATCCTCGGGAGTCAGGGGCTCGAAGTACAGCTTGTCGGCAGTAGTGTAGTCGGTGGAAACGGTTTCGGG
>JAFQUA010000045.1 GCA_017408725.1 Oscillospiraceae bacterium | reverse complement strand
GTTGGATGCGACTATGTCAGGCGAAGCATACCCTATTTTTCCTTGTATGCCGCTGCCGCACTGACAACTAACTCACAGACTTAACACATAACCCCCAAAATTCCCCAAATAGAATCTTGCCAATATTTACTTGACACATACATTTCTGGCACAAAGGCTTGACTTTCTGTCTTACAATAAGTATAATATAGATGTGCGGAGGTTGCTGTACAATGAGAACTGGAAGACCTAAAGAAGATAACGCGAAACGTAAGACGATTACCATTCGTTTATCAGAGGAGCTTTATAAGAAAATCGTTGAATATGCTACCGAGCACAAGCTTTCAAAGACAGATGTTGCCCTGCAAAGCTTGGAGAAGTTTTTATCCAAGGAAGACTGAGTGCTATGGAATCCTTCTTTATCATCGTTATGTAAAGGAGGAATCAACATGGCAAAAGCACGTAAAGACGACCGTGGAAGAGCACTTCGAAAGGGTGAGGTTCAGAGAGCTTCGGATAAGCGCTATATGTATACCTATACCGATCCGTTGGGTCGTCGTAAGTATATATATGCGAATGATTTGGCTGAGCTTCGTGAGAAAGAGAAGAAACTGGTAAGGGATCAGTTAGATGGACTTGATCTGTATGTGGCTGGCAAGGCTACGGTCAATGACACCTTTGATCGATACCTTTCCACTAAATTCAAATTGAGGGACACTACTCGTAGTAACTATATTTATATGTACGACAAGTATGTCCGGGATACATTTGGATGTAAGAAGATTGCGGAAATCAAGTACTCCGATGTCCTGCAGTTTTATCTCTATTTGCTCAACGTAGAAGGACTGGCGTTAAGTACGCTGGACAATATCAACACTCTGCTGCATCCGACATTTCAGCTGGCGGTTCGGGATGAAGTGATTCGTAAGAATCCCTCCGATGGCGTGATGAAGGAGATTGCCAAGGAAACAGATAAAACCAGGGGCGTGCGCAGAGCATTGACCATTGAACAGCAACGAGCATTCATGGATTACATAGCGGAGCACCCGGTGTATTACCATTGGTGGCCTATGTTCACCGTTCTGCTCGGTACTGGATGCCGAATTGGCGAAGCTTTGGGCCTGAGATGGGAAGACCTAGACTTTGAGAACAGAGTCATCCATATCAACCATAGCATGGTATATTACCCGGTGGGCGAATCCCGAACCTCTGTACAGAAAATCTCTAAACCGAAGACCGAGGCTGGCATTCGAACAGTTCCAATGCTCGACATGGTATACGATGCCTTTATGTTCGAGCGGGAAGAACAAGAAGAGAGCGGCTTTAACCAAACCGTTATTGATGGAATGAGCGGTTTTGTATTTGTGAACCGGTACGGTGGTGTGCCCAACCCGCAGACCATCAACCGGACGATCAAACGAATCGCCCATAACTACAATTCGGAAGAGATTGTACAGGCTAAGAAAGAGCACCGCAATCCAATCATCCTTCCGGACTTCTCTTGCCATCATCTCAGGCATACTTTTTGTACCAGGCTTTGTGAACACGAACCAAATCTGAAAGTGATTCAGGCAATTATGGGTCGTCGGAACATTGAAACAACGATGGACATTTATGCCGAGGCAACGGAACGCAAGAAGCAAGAAACATTCGAAAACCTGTCGAAACTGGATATCTTCTAAGAAGGGTTCTCAGCGTAAAGGCTGACAACAAAATTCCTGCGAGGACAACAATTTGACAACAATTATGTTTTTATCCTGTAGTAATATGAATGAATATGAATAGGGGAAAACATAGGAAATAGAGGGTTATGAATGAATATGAAGCAATATGAAGAGGTTTCAAAACATTTCCCCACAATGAAGCCTCTTGATTAATTTTCATTCCCAAAATTACAACAACCCTGCAAATCGAAGGATTTGCAGGGTTGCTTTGCTTGTACCAAAGACAACCACCGGCTCAGCCGGTGGCAAAAAAATAGCTTCTAGCGAGGAGTAAAGTAGACAGGAAAAAAGCTCCCCATTATAGTAGAAGTGGTTTGCCGACCACACAACTACCATAATGAGGAGGTCTTAATCGTGAAAGAAAAAAACATTAATAGTTTAGACCATACCACATGGAGATGTCAATACCATGTAGTGTTCGCGCCGAAATATCGCAGGTTAGAAATATACGGAGCAATCACGGCAAACACAGGAAAGCTATTACGGCAGTTGTGCCAGCAGAAAGGTGCAGAAATCATCGAAGCAGAAGCATGACCGGATCATATCCATATGCTCCTAAATATACCACCCAAGCATAGTGTGTCGTAGATAATGGGATTTCTCAAAGGAAGAGTAGCCTGATGATATTTAATAGACACGCAAATCTCAAGTACAAGAGTACATCCGCAACCAATTCAAGAATATTAAACAGCCGATCAAGTAAGGCTAAAGGGATTCATTGACCTGTTTACGTGTAGCAAGAATAAGTAGGCATAAAAAAGCCCCCTAAGGGGCGGCCCGAGAAAGGAATGCGGTCGGCAAACCGTTCGGGGCCCTTTAGGTGTAATAGTCTGTAGAATGTCCTTCTAGGGCTTAATCAAGCCTCGGGCTTGGCCAGAGGTTTTGAGTCACTCTTTTTGTGCCGAAATGTGGTAACGATCCTTACTGTGGTAGATGCCAGCAAGATAGCGACAGCCATGATGCCTGCGATGGCTGCGGTATGGGTGCCTTGATTTGCAAATGCTTCCATTTGACCTTTTACAGCGTAATTCATGGCATAGTAAATGCCGGCACCGGGAATCAGCGGGAAGATGGATACGACCAGATAAGAGATAGCTGGATATTTCCGGATCCGGGCCATGATCTCGGCATAAATGGAAGCAAACATCGTGCCCCAGAAATAGGCGGCCAGATCATTGCCTGTGAATTCCACAACCAGTAGGTAGATCAGCCATGTGATAACACCGCCCAATGCGCACAGCAGGCCGCCGGGACCGTGAATGTTGAAGAGAATCGAAAAGCCGATACAACCAAGGATGCAGGCAACAGACTGAAACCAGTAGCTGTATGTAATAGGTTCAGCAGAACGGATCTCACCCCAGAACTCAATGGCAACGGCATAGGCAGCGCCGGTTCCCAATGCAATGGCCATAGCGATCAAAAGCACCTGCACGATCCGGTTCATGCCCGAGTTGGTGTCGCCGTAAATAATATCTCGCATGGCGTTGGTAAACAGCAGGCCGGGAACCAGTATCATCAATGTACCGATAATGGCAGCATCTGTATTGGTTGCCAGTCCAGCAGCGCCCAGACCATAGGCGGTAAGTGCCATGAGAAAGGATGCGGCAATGATTCGGAAGAATTGGTTCGCACCAACCCGATCCATTAAGCGGTTAATAAGTCCAACAAGAATACCGCAAAATCCGGCACAAACTGCGTCTGTAAGTCTACCACCGAACAGCAGACAGAAGCCAAAGCCACCAAGAAAGTTGCCTGCAAGGTACATGGGCAGGGAATATTGCCTTTTTTTCTGCTTGGTTTCTTCCAGCCATTTGGCTGCGATCTCCGGTGCAGGCCTCTGCTCGCATATTTTACGGCTCAAACCGGAAAACTGTTCCACGGCATTTAAGTCGTTTCCGTGAAAGCCGATGCGGCGCATACGGGTCAGAGGGCGGCCGATTACCGGTTCGATGCTTATGTGCAGACAGTTGGGGATGGCAAAGACCTCTGCTTCAATATCGTAAGCGCCAAGAACGCGGACCACACTTTCTTCCACACGGAAGGTTTCCGCGCCGCACATGGCCAGTTGATACCCCAGCTCCGTAGCCACATCCAGCAGTTTTGAATACTCCATAAAGAGTCCTCCAAAGGGTTTGTTTTCTGCAATTCAGTATATCATATGGGAAAAGAAATACAAGAAAAATTTCCGCCGGAAAAACCGACGGAAATCAATTACTTTCTGACAAACAGTACACCTAAGGTGCCGGGGCCGCAGTGGCAGGAAACAGTACAGCCAGCGGTGGTCTCATAAACAGTCTGGAAATTGCCGTGGGCTGCGATGGCATCCTTAACAGCGGCAAGACACTCGTCGGTAACGGGTGTGTAAGTGAGGAACAGTTCGTCGCGGATGATATCCTCACGATCCGCAAGCCGGTCCTTGACATAGTTGGCAAGGCACTTGGCGTAGCTGCCGCGGTACTTTTTGACAACGCTCATCTTGCCATCCTTGACTTCAATACAAGGCTTCAGATTCAGCAGGTTTGCGCCCAGAGCTGCGGCAGCGGAGCAGCGGCCGCCCTTGACCATGTACTGCAGCTGATCCAGCAGGAAGCTGGCTTCCACACGGGGGGCAAAGGCGTTCAGTTTCTCCACGATCTCATCCAAGCTTTCGCAGGACTTTGCCAGACGGCAGGCTTCCAGTACCACATGACCCTGTCCTGTGGAAAGGTTCATAGAGTCGATGACCCGGACGTTGGGGTAATCCTCCGCTGCGATGCAGGCGTTCTGGTAAGAGGAAGAGAAGCCGGAACCGATGCAGATCTGAATCACGCCGTCGTATTCTGCGGCATACTTTTCAAATAGTTCAGCATACTCGCCAATATTAAAAGCGGTTGTGGAGCACAGGTCACCGCCGGCTGACACATGGGCGAAAATATCGGCAGGGGTGATGGTCAGACCGTCTTTGAATTCCTCACCGTTTTTGATAACAGAAAGGCGGCTCAAGTCAATGTCATACTTGGCGATCAGCTCGGGGGAAAGGTCGCAGGTGCTGTCGGATATAATTTTAATATTCATAATCTTTCTCCTTAACAATCAGTTTGTCTGGGGTACGGGCTCTATATTCATCATAAAGCAGGAAGTTTCTAGATTCTTAGACTTTAAATAATCGGCGCCCCAATCCCGCATGGCGGCGAGAATCGGCATCAGGCTACGTCCCAGCTCTGTCAGGGAATACTCCACTTTGGGAGGAATAACCGGATAAATCTCTCTGTGGATTAAGTTTTGCGCTTCCAGTTCCCGCAATTGTTGGGTCAGCATTTTCGGTGTGGCACCTTTGATTAGCTTGTGCAGCTCGTTAAAGCGAAGCTTACCGCAGGAAAGATGCCAAAGAATCAATGCTTTGTACTTGCCGCCGATGAGCTCCAGTGTGGCTTCCACCGGGCAGCGGTCTGTTTTCTGCATAGGCACCTCCTTAGTACCCAAAAGGATAGCAATGCACATAAATGTGCATACTTGCGATTTTTGAATTACATGATAGAATGGTAACATAAAGAAGGAATTCTGTCAATATTTCCTCTGTGGGAGGTGTTAAATTGAAACTGAAATTAACGGTTACCGGCATGACCTGTGCCGCCTGTTCTGCAAGAGTCGAGAAGGTCACAAAGGCAGTAGCGGATGTGGAAGCTGTGGAAGTAAACCTTTTAGCTGGAAGCATGGTGGTGGAGGCGAAAACAGAAGCTGTTGCGCAACCAATCATTGCCGCAGTGCAAGACGCAGGTTACGGTGCTGCCCTTGCCGGAGAAAAGAAAACGGAAGCCGGTGAAAAGCCGGATAACTCCATAAAAGAAATGAAAACAAGGATCATTTGGTCTGCGGTGTTTCTTGTTATTCTGATGTATTTTACTATGGGACATATGGTGGGTATTCCCGCCCCCCACTGGTATCATGGCAAGGAAAACGCACTGATGGCCGGCTTGCTGCAGTTTCTTCTTACATTACCGGTAGTGTTTTTGAATCGAGTATATTATACAAGAGGATTAAAATCCTTGTGGCACCGAAGTCCGAATATGGACAGTCTCATTGCGGTTGGCTCCGGCGCGGCACTGATCTATGGCATTGTGGCGCTGTTTCGTATGGCTTATGCGATGGGACACGGCGACTGGGATACGGTACAGTTTTACAGCGAAAATCTTTATTTTGAATCCGCGGCTATGATCCTGACACTGATCACATTGGGCAAATTTCTGGAGACCCGGGCTAAGGGAAAAACCGGTGATGCGATCCGGGCGCTGATGGATCTGCGTCCGGAAACGGCGACAGTTCTGCGTGACGGCGAGGAAGTAATGGTTCCTGCCGAGCAGGTTCGCGTGGGCGATATTGTAGTTGTCCGGTCCGGCGGAAGAATTCCGGTAGACGGAACGGTAGTCGAAGGAAGAGCCTCAATTGATCAAAGTGCGCTGACCGGTGAAAGTGTACCGGTGGAAGTGGAACCGGGAATGCAGGTATCTGCCGCCACTGTCAATTTGGAGGGGTATATCCGTTTCCGGGCCGAAAAGGTGGGAGAGGATACAACCTTGCAGCAGGTGATCCGCATGGTGGAGGAGGCAGGCGGCTCCAAGGCACCCATTGCCCGTCTGGCGGATAAAATTGCCGGTGTCTTTGTGCCGGTGGTGATGGGGATAACCCTTGTTACTTTCTCCGCTTGGACGATTGCAGGACAGGGACTGGAATTCTCCCTGACCTGCGCAATTTCTGTTCTGGTTATTTCCTGCCCCTGCGCTTTGGGACTTGCCACACCGGTCGCAATCATGGTTGGTACCGGCAAGGGAGCATCGTTGGGTGTTTTGTTTAAAAACGGTTCGGCACTGGAGCATTTGCATAGTGTGGATACTGTGATTCTGGATAAGACCGGAACGCTGACTACCGGCAAGCCTGCAGTTACGGACATTCTGCCGGGAGACATGGAGGAGATGGAACTGCTGCGAACGGCAGCCGCATTGGAAAGTCGATCTGAGCATCCCTTTGCGAAGGCCATTTTGGAAAAGGCAGAAAATATCTGTTTTACGGAAGCGGAAAGCTTTGAAACCCTTCCGGGCCGAGGTGTAGCAGGAACTGTTGACGGCGTTCGATGCTATGGCGGTAATCGCCGGCTCATGGAGGAACTGGGAGTATCGGTTCCGGACCATTCCGATCTTTCGGATGCGGGAAAGACCCCTTTATATTTTGCCGATGAGAACGGGCGGTATCTTGGCGCGATCGCGGCAGCGGATGTCCTGAAAGAGGACTCCCGCGAGGCTGTGGCAGCCATGAAACGGCAGCGTCTGTCGGTCGTTATGCTCACCGGAGATAATGAAAAGACGGCAAGAGCAATCGCGCAAAAGGCAGGGATCGATGAAGTGATCGCCGATGTGCTTCCTGCTGACAAAGCAAATGCGGTGAAGAAGCTGCAATCTGAGGGAAAGCGTGTTTTGATGGTTGGTGACGGCATCAATGATGCCCCTGCACTGGTTACCGCGGATGTGGGAATGGCCATCGGTGCAGGAACGG
Organism: Oscillospiraceae bacterium; assembly: GCA_017408725.1. The sequence goes on along the minus strand of JAFQUA010000045.1, from coordinate 27,749 downwards.
ATATTGCTATGGAATCTGCGGATGTTGTGCTGATGTCCGGCTCTCTTGCAGGCGTTGCCAATGCAGTAAAACTGAGCAAGGCAACGATCCGTAATATTCGGGAAAACCTTTTCTGGGCGTTTTTCTATAATTGCCTCGGTGTTCCCGTTGCGGCGGGAGTGCTGTTTCTGCCTTTTGGCATTCAGCTTAGCCCTATGATCGGTGCTGCGGCAATGAGCTTAAGCTCCGTATTCGTTGTAAGCAACGCATTGCGGCTGCAGCGGTTTAAACCGGAGCTGCAGCCCGTGCAAAAAGAAGTGATCAAGGAGGAAAAAAGCATGACAACGGTTATCAAAGTGGAAGGCATGATGTGCCCCCACTGCAAGGCAAGGGTGGAGCAGGTGTGCAAGGCGATCCCCGGAACGGTGGATGCAGTGGTGGATCTGCAGGCAAAGAATGTGATGGTTACCGGAGATGCGTCTGTGGAAACACTGAAGAAAGCCATCACGGATGCCGGCTATGAGGTAGTTGGATAAAGTCCAAATTATTGTACTGAACATGAGATAGAATACTGGCAGAAAGCAAGAAGGAGTGACTGCTATGTATTCTATGCGTTATGTTTACGGACACATTCAAGTATACGATAATAAGGGAAACTTCCTGTTTTCCGCGGATACGGAACGGGAAGCAAGAGAGGAATTGGAAGCCTATGCGGAATCTGCGGCTTGATATTTGTTATGACGGCACCCGATACCGGGGGTGGCAGCGCCTGCCCGGAGTGGACAGTACCGTACAGGGAAAACTGGAAACGACTCTGTCACGGATATTGGGAGAAACAGTGGAGATCTCCGGCAGCGGCAGAACCGATGCCGGCGCTCACGCACTGGGGCAGGTTGCAAATTTCCACTGCGCCAGCGATATGCCCTGCGACCAGCTTTTGCAGGAACTGCGGCGGTATTTGCCGGAGGATATCGGCATATACTCCTGCAGAGAAGTGTCTGAGCGTTTCCATGCCAGATTGAACGCTCACAGCAAAACTTACTGCTACCGCATCTGGAATTCGGATAAGCCCTGCGTTTTCGATCGCCGCTATGTCTATGTTGTTGCAGACAAGCTGGATATTGACGAAATGCGATGTGCTGCGCAAGGATTTTTGGGAACGCATGATTTTTCCGCATTTTGCGCGAACCGAAAGATGAAAAAATCGACAGTTCGGTGCATTGAATCTGTGTCTGTTGAGCGAGTGAAGGATGAGATCCGCATTACGGTTACCGGCAACGGATTTCTGCACAATATGGTGCGGATCATGGTTGGAACGCTTTTGGAGATCGGTCTGGGGCAGCGTAGCGCGGAATCCATACCGGCACTCTTCGGTGCTGCCAGAGAAGAAGCAGGCTATCTGGTCCCAGCACAGGGACTTTGCTTGATGGAGGTGAGATATTGAATATTCAGATATTTGGAAAAAGCAAATGCTTTGATACAAAAAAAGCGGAGCGATGGTTCAAGGAACGCAGGGTCAAGTACCAGTCAGTGGATCTTTTGCGGTTCGGATTATCCGGAAAGGAATTTGACAGTGTCCTTCGCTCTGTTGGCGGAATTGACAATTTGATCGACTGGAACAGCAAAGATCCGGATGTTACTTTGATGAAATACATGGATGACAAGATCGCAAAAGAGGACAAGGTTTTCGATAATCCGGCCTTGATGAAAACACCCATAGTACGCAACGGAAAAGATGCGACGATTGGTTACTGCCCGGAAATTTGGGCGACTTGGGAATAACACGAAAGCAGTTTCTCCAAAAGGAGGGACTGCTTTTTTGTATGTGCATATTTTGTGTTGCAATATGCACAAAAATGTGGTATAGTAGGAGGGAGTTATGACCAAAGGCTTGGAACAAATGAATAAAATCGTATGGGGAGTACCGGCACTTTCTCTGATTTTAGGGATTGGAATCCTGCTGAGTGTCCGAACGAAATTGCCGCAAATATTGCTGTTTTTTGAAGCTTTTTGGATTTTTTTGCGGAAATTAAAAACAAAAAGTTTGGAAAGCGGATCTGTGTCTCCCTTTCAGGCGTTGTGTACAGCATTGGCTGCAACGGTAGGAACAGGAAATATTGCGGGTGTGGCAGGTGCCATTGCCATCGGCGGACCGGGAGCAATTTTCTGGATGTGGATATGCGCATTTTTGGGCATGGCGATCAAGTTTGCGGAAGTGACCCTTGCTGTGCGCTACCGTCAGAAGGATGCCGGGGGAGAGTATGTGGGTGGTCCTATGTACATGATTCGAAACGGCATGGAAAAGAGTTGGGCACCCCTCGCCGGCATCTACAGCTTTTTTGGTGTTGTGGCCGCCTTTGGTGTGGGAAATGCCACTCAGATCAATGCCGTTGTAACCGGGATTAACGAGGCGATGATAGCCTTTGGCGGACGGGAAACGATGGCCGGAAATCTTCTCCTCGGTATTGCGCTGGCAGTGCTTATCGCATCGATTTTAATTGGAGGAATGAAACGGATCGGTTATTTGGCGGAGCGCATGGTCCCGTTTGCGTCTGTTTTGTATTTGCTGCTGGGTCTTGGCGTTCTGATTGCAAGAGCAGAGCAAATCATGCCAGCACTTTCCACCATCTTTGAAGGCGCTTTATCTCCCCATGCAGTTACGGGAGGTACTGTAGGTTCGGTGTTTGTTACATTGAGGACCGGCGTGTCCAGAGGCGTTTTCACCAACGAGGCGGGAATGGGAACGGCATCCATTGCCCACGCCGCTGCGGATGTGAAGCATCCCGTTGAGCAGGGACTTATGGGTATCATGGAAGTGTTTCTGGATACCATCGTGATCTGCACCATGACAGCGCTTGTGATTCTGGTCAGTGGTGTACCGATTCACTATGGAGAAGATGTTGGCGCAAGTCTGACAGCCCATGCCTTTGCCTCCGTATACGGTGACTGGGTATCCGTTGTTATTGCTGCTGCTCTATGTTGTTTTGCCATTGCAACTGTCTTAGGTTGGGGGTTATATGGAGCCCGGTGTGCTCAGTACCTGTTCGGGCAAAATGTATGGAAACGGTTTGTGTTCCTGCAAGCGGTGACCGTGGTGCTGGGCGCTGTGCTGAAAACCGGAACGGTATGGCTATTATCGGAGACGGTCAACGGGCTGATGGCAATCCCCAATCTGATCGCTTTGGCCTATTTGAGTCCGGAGTTTGTACGCCTGACAAAAGAATATAAACATATATCGGCCCGGAAACGAGCCGAAGGAGGTCAATATGAAAGTATCCATCAATGCCAACCGCTGCGAGCCGTCGCCAATGCGGAAATTTCATCCGTTGGCAGTTCAGGCAAAAAAAGCGGGCAAAACGATATATCATCTGAACATCGGTCAGCCGGATATCGCAACGCCTCAGGCGTATTATGATGCCGTCCGGGATTTTGACAGCAGTACCTTGGCCTATGCGGAATCTCCCGGTGCTCTGGTTTTGATCGAGGCAATCCGGAATTACTATGCCCAGATCGGGGTGTCCTTGGAACCGGAGGATATTCTGGTCACCACCGGCGGCAGCGAGGCGCTGCTGCTGACCTGCTTGAGCATTCTGGATCCTTACACGGAAGTGATCGTTCCGGAGCCCTATTATCCTAACTACACGACCTTTGTCCATGCAGCTGGCGGCCGGATCCGTGCTCTGCCCACAAGTCCAGAGGAAGGCTACCGATACGCGGACAGAAAGCGGATCGAAAGCCTGATTACCCAGAATACCCGAGCAATTCTGATCACCAATCCCGGTAATCCCACCGGCGTTGTGCTGACCAAGAGTGAGATGCGGATGATTGCAGATATTGCCAAGAAGCACGATTTGTTTTTGATCTGCGATGAAGTGTACCGTGAATTCTGCTATGATGAAGAATTCGGTGTGCCCACCATGGCCAGTTTCGACGATATTAATGACAATCTGGTGCTTATCGACTCCGTGTCCAAGCGGTTTTCTGCCTGCGGCGCCCGCATTGGCTGTGTTGTTACAAAGAATAAGGAGCTACAGCAGGCACTTTTAAAGTTTTGCCAATCCCGCTTGTCGGTTGCCACCATTGATCAGATCGGTGCTGCTGCGCTTTATGGCATAGACCATCAGTTCTTCCGGCAATCCAAGGAAGTTTACCGTCAGCGGCGGGATACGGTCGTACGCCGTCTGCAGGAAATGCCCGGTGTGATCGTGGAAGAGCCTATGGGCGCTTTCTATGTCATGGCGAGCCTTCCGGTGGACGATGCGGACAAATTCCAGCGGTGGCTTCTGCAAAATTTTGACGATAATGGGGATACGGTCATGTTCGCCCCCGGTGCGCCCTTTTACGAAACCCCGGGTAAGGGCATCAATGAGGTGCGGATCGCCTATGTTCTGGAAAAGGAAAAACTGGAACGGGCGATGGACATTCTGGCGAAGGGAATTCAGCGCTACCGGGAAGAGGTAATGTGAAAATAAAAGAGGAAGCAGCGCGATCTGCTTCCTCTTTTGCTTATCCTGTAAATTTGCCGTTATCCCAGTTTCCGGATTGGGATGTACCGTTGGCGTAGTACATAGTACCTTGCCCGTGCCGCTCTCCATTTACCCAGTTGCCCTCGTAACGGTTTCCGCTGGGGAAGTAATAGATGCCGTAACCGTGGCGTTTGCCATCGACAAATGTACCGGTGTATTTGTCACCGCTGGTCCATGTGAAGGTGCCTTCACCATTCCAGGTGTCATTAACCCAGTGGCCTGTGTAGACATTGCCGTTTGCGTAAGAGAGTGTACCCTGTCCGCTTCGTTTTCCGTCAGCCCACTGACCAACATAGGAAGAACCGTCGGCGTATTGGATAGTGCCCTGTCCGCTTCGCTTTCCGTCGGACCACTGACCTACATATACGGCTCCGTCCGAATATACCATAGTGCCTTGCCCGGAGCACATTCCGTTATCATAGCCACCGGTATAGCTGCCGCCGGTTGCCCACTTGTAAGTTCCTTGACCGTGGAAGTTTCCGTTCAGGAAACCGCCAGTGTAGGTGTTGCCGGTACTGCCGGTCCATGTACCCTGCCCAGTTCTCTCATTTTCTACAAAATCACCGGTATAGCTGTTGCCTTCGATCCATTTGTAAGTGCCTTTTCCGTGCCGATTTCCGTCTACCCAATCGCCTTCATAAATATCTCCGTCGGAGTATACCATAATGCCCTGACCGGTCCGTTCGCCGTTTACATATGCGCCGGTATAGATACCCCCGTTTGCCCATTTATAGGTACCGGTACCGTGCCAACGACCATCGACCCATTCCCCGTCGTAGGTATTTCCATTGGAGTAAATAATATTTCCTTTTCCTGTAAAGGAGCCATGATTGAAGGTGCCCTCCCAAACGGTGCCGTCATCCCGAATCCACTTGCCTTGCCCATGGTGTACACCCCTGACAAGGTAACCGGTATATGAGCCGCCGCCGTAGGTGAAATCAGTTACATAGCCGGTGTAAGTTTCCTTTTCGTGTTCCGCTGCCAAATATTCCTTTGTCAAGTAGGCGGTTTCCTTTAGGAAAGCTAAGGCGTTGTCGGTCAGCGTGTCTGTCCAACCGATCAAATATGCGGTGAAATCGTCCATGACGCCTTGAGAGGAATTTACCATAATGCTGTTGGGAAGGTAGGTCTCTGTCAGCGTTTTCACATCAGCAGGGTAGTAAAAATCCTTTGCACCAAAGATATGGTTAAGTTCATGATAAAATGCGTGGGTGTCCTGATACAGAATCGCGTATTCACTTTGATAGTTAGAGGAAGCAAATGCTCTTCCACCGTGATTGGCGATGAAGATAACAGGTGCGGCATCGACTCTGTAGGTAGTTTCTAAGGTGGGGTTGGAATCTTTGAGTGTCGGAAGACCTGCGGCTGCCAATGCGCTGGCTGCCCAGTCATCCGTTTCGTTGTCCACAATCTTGACGGAGGTGGACACGGCTTTGTATTGCAATGAGAGATTGACCTGTGCGCCGTAGTTGACAGCATCAGCGATAATCCGGTCAGCGATGGTCTGGAATTGCGCTTTTGCGTTCTCGATTTCCCCATCTGACCAACCGGCATCCGGGTCACTGACGAAGATCACGGTAACGACGACATTGCCGGTCAGTGTCTCACAATACCCTTTGCCTCGGGAATCCAAATACACATGGCTGCGCAGCTCTGCCGGAACAGAGGAAAGCCAATCTACAGCGGGAGGCGTGGTTACCGGAGGCATAGTGCCGGAGGGTCCGGTGCCTGCAGGAACGGTCTGTTGCGGGACGGTGCCCTGAGGCTCTATGGGATCCTCCGGTGGTTTTACACCGAAATAGATCTCAAGCGTGACATATTGGTTGTTACGCAGTACCGTGAAGACGGTACTGTCACTGGCACAGAAGGTGCTGATCTCAGCTACAACATCGTCATAAGAATTAATGGGGATATTACCAATTGTAACAATGATGTCCCCGGGTAAAAGACCGGCATCCGCACCGGGAGCTCCTGGTTTCACTTCGGATATATATCCGCCGGTAATACCTTCCTTTTCCGTAATGGAAATACCAAGATAGCCGGGCCTTTGCTCATTGTCCGGCTCATAGGAACCATGATCTTCAAACAGCGAAGACAGTTGGTCTGTGAATTCGCCGTCTGTAACAGCATTCAGCACAAATAGGATTGCGAAGATCCAGAGAAGCAGTTTCCAAAAGCTGAATTTTTTCTTCGTCGATGTATTACTCATAATACCTCCCGGTAAATGGTTTTGCAAATATTATAGTATTCTGCACTTTTAAAGTCAACAGAAGGAAACTTGACAAGGGGGTATGGAAATGCTAAAATATCAAAGAATATATGCTGCAATGAACGGAAAGAGTAGCAGAAGTCGAACCTTCAGAGAGCCGGTGTCATGGCTGGAAACATCGGCAGGTATGGACTGTGAAAGTGCGTCCGGGAGCGGCAAAGTGGATATCAAGGAATAAATGAGAGTGGAACCGCGGTTTTGCCGCCTCTTGTACGAATGTGCAGGGGGCGTTTTGTTTTTGCAAATAACGATTGGAGGAACCCAATATGTATCTTTATAATTCTCTGTCCCATAAAAAAGAACTGTTTACCCCCAGAAATCCTGACTTGGTAAAGATGTACACCTGCGGACCTACGGTGTACCACTATGCCCATATCGGCAATCTTCGTACCTATATCATGGAGGATGTGCTGGAAAAGGCGCTGCGCTACAGTGGCTATAATGTCAAGCGGGTTATGAATATCACCGATGTAGGCCATCTTGCCAGTGATGCCGATACCGGTGAGGATAAGATGCTCAAGGGCGCCAAGCGGGAGAATAAGTCTGTTATGGACATTGCCCGTTTCTATACCGAGGCCTTCTTTGCCGATTGCGACAAGCTGAACATCAAGCGCCCCGAGGTTATCGGGCCTGCCACCAACTGCATCAACGAGTATATCCACATGGTGCAGACACTGCTGGAAAAGGGAAGTGCCTACCTTGCCGGCGGTAATGTGTATTTTGACACCTCTACGCTGGAGAAATATTATGTGTTCAATGACCATGACGAGGAAGATCTGGCTACCGGAGTCCGTGACGGTGTAGAAGAGGATACCAACAAGAAGAATAAAAATGACTTCGTTCTGTGGTTTACCAAGAGTAAGTTTGAGGATCAGGCGCTGAAGTGGGATTCTCCCTGGGGTGTTGGATATCCCGGCTGGCATATCGAGTGCTCCTGCATTTCTATGAAGCACCTGGGCGAGGATCTGGATATTCATGCCGGCGGTATTGACAATGCATTCCCCCACCATACCAATGAAATTGCCCAGTCTGAAAGCTTTTTGGGTCACAAGTGGTGCAACTACTGGTTCCATGTTCACCATTTGAACACCGATACCGGCAAGATGAGCAAGTCCAAGGGCGAGTTCTTGACAGTTTCTCTGCTGGAGAGCAAGGGCTATGATCCCATGGCTTACCGGCTGTTCTGCCTCCAGAGCCACTACCGCCGCAACCTGGTGTTCAGCTGGGAGAACCTCGATAATGCTGTCATTGCTTACGATAAGCTGATCGCAAAGATCGCTACTTTCAAGGCAGACGGCGATGTGGATGAAGCTGCTCTTGCTCAGCTGAAGGAGAAGTTTGCAAACGCACTCAATGGCGACCTTAACACATCTCTGGCAGTCACCGCTGTGTATGATGTTCTGAAGGCAAAGTGCAACGATGCCACCAAGCTGGCAGCACTGAAAGACTTTGATCAGGTGCTTTCTTTGAATCTGATCGAAGCTGCCCAGAAGCTTGCAAAGAAGCAGGCGGAGGAGGAAGCGGCCAATGCCGACCCTGAGATCGACGCACTGGTTGCTGCCCGTACGGAAGCCAAAAAGTCTAAGAATTGGGCAGAAGCGGACCGGATTCGTGACGAACTAAAGGCTCGGGGTATCGAGATCATCGACACACCTCAGGGCGCAAAGTGGAGAAAAGTATGAAGTTGCTGATTCTTGACGGCAACTCCGTCATCAACCGAGCGTTTTTCGGTGTCAGGCCCCTTACCACACGGGAGGGGCTTTATACCCATGCCATTTACGGCTTTTTGAACATTCTGGAGAAGATGGAAAAGGAAGAGCAGCCGGAAGCGGTCTGTGTCGCCTTTGACCTTCACGGCCCTACCTTCCGCCACTTGCAGTATGACGGGTATAAAGCCACCCGCCATGGTATGCCCGAAGAACTTGCTATGCAGATGCCGGTGATGAAGGATGTCCTGCGGGCAATGAATATTCCCATCTATGAATGTCAGGGCTGGGAAGCGGACGATGTCATCGGTACGGTTGGCAGAATCTGCTCCAACAATGAATGGGAATGCGTGATTGTTACCGGTGATCGGGACAGCTTGCAGCTGATCGATGAGAATGTCCATGTGAAGCTTGTGATCTCCAAGCCCGGCCAGACCACCGCGACTCTCTATACTGCCGATAAGTTTAAGGAAGAATATGGCTTTGAGCCGAAGAAAATGGTGGATCTGAAGGCACTGATGGGTGATTCTTCCGACAATATCCCCGGCGTCGCCGGTGTGGGTCCCAAGACGGCTACGGACTTGCTTGTGAAATTCGGCTCGTTGGATGGCGTTTACGCAAATCTTGACGATCCTTCCATTAAGCCGAAACTGCGGGAAAAACTGGAGAAGGACAAGGACAATGCCTATCTTTCCTATGACCTCGCGACCATTCGTTGCGAAGCGCCTATTGATTTTGAACCTCGGGATGCCATTGTGCAGCCGTACAACAGGCCTGCCCTCTATGACCTGTTCCAGAAACTGGAATTTGTGCGGCTGATCGACAAGTACGGCCTGCGGGGCGCAGAACTGGAAGCACCCAAGCCGGAGAAAAAGAGCACGGTTTCTCTGCCCAGAGTGGATGCGCTGCCGGAAAAAGCAGAGATTTGCGCAGTTTATTTTGCACCCGACGGCTCTTTAGGCGTGGCATGGGAAGCAGGCGTATGTGCCTTGACACCTATGGAAGTGCAGATGGGTGGCACATTGCCCTCAGGGAAACTGATCTGCCACGATTCCAAGACAGCGATGCATGGGCTTAACGAGCAGGGATTGTCCTTTGGGGAAGTGGTATTCGATACGGCATTGGCTGCTTATGATTTGAATCCCTCCCAGTCAGATTATCCCGTTTCCAAACTGGCTACCAATTTCCTTGGCGTAACGGTGGATGATGGGGATGCTGCTGCCTGCGCGGAAGCAATTTGGAATCTGTACCCCGTATTGCAGGAAGAACTAAAGAAGCAGGGGATGGAAGGACTCTACTTTGATATTGAACTTCCGCTTTGTTCCGTGCTTTACCGGATGGAAAAAGAGGGTATTGCCATTGACCGGCTGCAGCTGCAGCAGTTTGGCGATATGCTGTCGCAGCGGATCGATGATTGTGAGAAACTGATCTACAGCTGCAGTGAAGAGCCCTTCAATATCAATTCTACCAAGCAATTGGGCGAATTGCTGTTTGAAAAGCTTGGGCTTCCTCCGGTGAAGAAAACAAAGACCGGCTATTCCACTAATGCCGATGTTTTGGAAAAACTGAAGAATAAGCATCCCATTATTCCTGCCATCATGGATTACCGGATGCTGACCAAGCTGAAATCCACTTATGCCGACGGATTGATGCATGCGGTTTGTGACGATGGCAGAGTCCGCACCACCTTCCAGAATCTGGTGACGGCAACGGGCAGACTATCTTCTACAGAACCCAATCTGCAGAATATTCCGGTGCGTACCGATCTGGGTGCAGAGATTCGTAAGATGTTCGTTCCCAAACCGGGGTATGTGCTTGTGGATGCGGACTACAGCCAGATCGAACTGCGTGTGCTTGCCCACATTGCGGACGATGTGGTGATGCGAAATGCTTTCACATCCGGTATGGATATCCACACGGTGACAGCTTCGCAGGTCTTTGGTGTGGAACCGGAGCAGGTGACCGCGTTGCAGCGCCGGCATGCAAAGGCAGTTAATTTTGGTATCGTTTACGGTATTTCTGAATTCTCCCTTGCGGAGGATATCGGTGTCAGTCGGTATGAGGCTAAGGACTATATCGAAAGCTATTTAGCCAAGTATGCGGGCGTGGGCACCTATATGAAGCAGGTGATCGTAGATGCTCGGGAGAAGGGCTTCACGGAAACCATGTATGGCAGAAAACGGTATATTCCGGAACTGAAGTCCAGTAATTTCAATATCCGCAGCGGAGCAGAGCGGATTGCTTTGAATACGCCTATTCAGGGTACGGCAGCGGACTTGATCAAAATGGCTATGATCCGTGTGGACAAGGCCTTGCGGGAGAATTATCCGGAGGCAAAGCTGTTGCTGCAGGTTCACGACGAACTGATTGTGGAGTGCCCGGAAATGATTGCTGATTCTGTAGCTGCGCTGATCAGCCGGGAAATGGAGCAGGTGGCGAATTTGTCCGTGCCGCTGACGGCGGAGGCAAAAGTAGGAAAGAGCTGGTTTGAAGCAAAATGATGAAATTTACGCAAATGCAGGAATGCCATGTTGCTCAGGTGGCGGAATTGGAAAGAATGTGCTTTTCCACTCCATGGAGCGAGAAGAGTATCGCCACTGAACTGCAAAATGATCTGGCGCTGTGGATGGTTGCGCTGCATGATGATACCGTGGTTGGTTATGTTGGCTCGCAGACCGTGTGCGGAGAAACGGATATGATGAACGTGGCAGTTCACCCCGATTGGCGGCGCAGAGGGATCGGTGAGATTCTCGTTGAGCAGCTGATTGTGGAACTGAAAAGGCGCTGTAGCAGCAGCCTTTCTCTGGAGGTTCGGTCATCCAATGCGCCTGCCATTGCTTTGTATGAAAAGTTGGGCTTCTGTCAGGTGGGACGCAGGCCAAATTATTACAGAAATCCAAAAGAGGATGCTTTAATCCTGCGAAAGGAGTGGGAAGTATGAATATTTTGGCAGTGGAATCCTCCTGTGATGAGACTGCGGTTGCCATCGTCCGCGACGGGCGGGAAGTGCTGTGCGATTGTATCGCTTCCCAGGTGGCGCTGCATCGGGAATACGGCGGTGTCGTACCGGAGATCGCTTCCCGCAAGCATATTGAGGCCATCTATGCCCTTGCGGATCAGGCATTGGCTGAAACCGGATTGAACCGGACGGATATCGATGCCGTGGCGGTTACCTATGCTCCGGGGCTTATCGGCGCGGTGCTGGTAGGCGTGAATTTTGCAAAGGCGGCAGCATTGGCTCTTGGGAAGCCATTGATTCCCGTCCACCATATCCGCGGTCATATCGCGGCGAATTACCTTGCCTATCCGGAGTTGGAGCCACCCTTTTTGTGTCTGGTGGTATCCGGCGGACACACCATGATCATTGAGGTCAAGGACTACACGGATATGCGGATTTTAGGTACTACCCTCGATGATGCTGCCGGTGAATGCTTTGATAAGGTTGGACGTGTGTTGGGAATGCCATATCCCGGCGGTGCAGCGCTGGATAAAATGGCCCAACAGGGTGATGATCAAAAGTACGATCTTCCCCGAAGCCGTCCTGGCACTAATCCCTACGACATGAGCTTTTCCGGTTTGAAGACCGCAGCCTTGAATCTGATCCACCACGCCGAGCAGGTGAGGGAGGAACTGGATATCCCCAGCCTGTGCGCATCCTTTACTGCTGCCGTGTCGGATACGCTGGTGCCACGAGTAGTACAGGCACTGCGGGAAACGGGACTTAAGAAGGTTGCGGTAGCCGGTGGTGTGGCGGCCAATTCCAGGATCCGTAAGGATATTTTGGCAGCTGCGGAAGCTTTGGGCGCAGAGGTTTATATGCCCCCGCTGAAGCTCTGCGGTGACAACGGCGCTATGATCGGCGCCCAGGCATACTACGAATGGCAAGCAGGAAATATGGCGGATATGAGCTTAAACGCCTACGCCACTAAGTCCATTTTAGGAGAAACTGTGTGATAAAATGCAGAGGTCCTTTTGGACTTCTGCATTTTTTGCGGGTTTTTGCATTATTCATGCAAATAATGTATAATCAGTTTGTGAGTGTTAAAAAATATGACAACTTTATGGATGAAATGTTAAGAAAACAAGGGATTTTACTAAGTTCAACAAATTTCGACAAAGGGTTTATACGGGGTTAGCCTGTGGAAAAACCTGTGGAAAGTGTGAATAACTTTTTGAATATGCAGTGTATTATGGGTGTATAACAGAAAAATGCATAATGTGTATGCACAAAAAACAGAACTTTTTTGAGATAAAAGTGGTTATATATCTTGCTTGCAGGAATTTTTTCGTTTTGGCAATTTCGGTTTGACAAGGGAAATTATGTATGTTACAATCACCCCGAAAATTTGAAGGGAAAGGAGGAAGTTAATGTGATGAACAGCATGAATGCCGTTATCTGTCATAGACTTGCTCCTTGGTGTTCTGCGCGGTAAGAGTTACCCTCGAGGGATGTTGCTGTACGGCGCAAGCTTTGGCTTGGGCCGTTATTTAGCTTTTTGAGGAGGTGCGGAATGCTTTACATTGCGGAAAAAATGAAGGATCTGGATTTTCGGCAGTTGATGGATGTTTACGAGGAAGGGAATCTTGAGAATGCTGCGGAGTTCTTCCCCTATGAGCCGAAGGAACAGTGGTTGCTTCTGGCAGAGCAAAGCTTCCATCAATATCTAAAAGAGTGCTTTTTCAGGACGGATGGCGCACGGTACTGTATCTGGAATGTGGATGGGGAATACGTCAGCGCACTAAGATTAGAGCCTTATCAGGATGGCCTACTTCTGGAAGCGTTGGAAACCAAGCCTGACCGGAGAAGAATGGGATACGCAGCAGAGCTTGTAACAGAAGTGCTGCGTTTTGCGGGTGAGGAAAAGATATACTCCCATGTGGGAAAGCGAAATGTGGCGTCTTTGCGTACCCATAAAAAATGCGGCTTTCGCAGGATACTGGAACACGCCGTGTATGCCGACGGTTCTGTTTTCACCAATTGCTGTACTATGTGCAGTAAATAAAAAGCTCCCTGCAGGAACACTGCAGGGAGAAAATTTTGAGGATCAAACAGCGGGACTGGGGAAATTAGCGATCAGAGAAACTACAGTGCACAAAAAGATACCGAAGAAGCCTGCGGTCATCCAAAGGCTGCGCTGTTTCAGCAGTTCCTTTGTCAAATACAGCAGGGCAAGGCATAAAACAGGCATTAAAATGGCAAAAATAGCGGTGATCACCTTCAGCCAGATAATTCCTGTGCCTGCGAAGATCAAATACAGGGTAAAATCAACTGCTGATGCGATAAGGAAAATGGTAAGATACTGTTCCATTTCTCTATAGCGGCTATGGTTTGCCATATAAAATCCCTCCCGTTGCTATTTATTATATTTATATCATATTTTTGCGGAAAAAGCAAGTATTTGCGTATTTTTGGCGTTTTTTGGGGAAACACTTGCAAGCCTTCGATTTCGGTGCTATAATACAAACAATTACTATGGGTAAGTAGTGTTCGAGGAGCAATTATGGGAGAACCGCAATACCGGCTGGAAGGAATCGTCCGCACCCGATCAGAGCAAATGGAGGATTTTGAGGGGCCGCTGGATGTTATTTTTCTGCTGCTGAGCAAAAATAAAATAGAGATACAGGATGTGTCCATCACCGCGATTTTGGAGCAGTATCTTGCGTATCTGGACGAAATGAAGCGGCTGGATATGGAGATCGCCAGTGAATTTATCACCATGGCATCCCATTTGATGCTGATTAAGACCAAGATGCTTTTGTCCGCGGCGGAAGCGGCTGAGGCCCAGAGCGAACTGGATCTTTTGCGCCAGTCACTGGTGGAGCGCCAGCGCAAAGAGGCTATGGAGTCGGTTCGTACGGCGGTGTCTTGGCTGGAACCCCGTAACGAGATCGGCAGATGCCTGTTTACCAAAGAACCGGAACCGCTGCGTAAGGAGCTGAATTACCGCTATCAGCATGATGTGGCGGATCTTCTTCTGGCGTTGGACGAGATATCTGAGCGAAATCAGCGCAGGTTGCCCCCGCCGACGGTGAATTTTAAGGGCATCGTTGGTAAGGAAGTCTACCCGGTAAGCCGCAAGACCGGCGAGATTCTGCGGCGGTTGATCCTGCGGGGTGTAGAGAAGCTGAGAAACTTGTTCAAGGGCAATCGGAGCCGTTCGGAGATCGTGGCAACCTTTATTTCCGTATTGGAAATGTGCAAAACCGGTTCTGTAAGATTGGAAGATGATATTTCCGGCGAGGATCCCAGTATCCGATTGCTGGATGAAACAAAAGTCAACACGGAGGTGACTGCGGATGGAACAAACTGAATTGCAGCGCGCCATTGAAGCGATTTTGTTCGCCGCAGGCGAGCGTGTGGAGATTTCCAGATTGGCTTTCGTTCTGGAAGTGGATGAAGCAGATAAAGAAGACGCTGCCGATGCGCTGGCAGGCGCTCTTGCTTTTGAACGCAGAGGCATTCGCATCGTTAAGCTGGAAAAAGGCTACCAGATGGTATCCTCCGGCGAAATGGCGGACTATGTAACCAAGGCGCTGGAAACGAGAAAACCGCCGAAGCTTTCTTCTTCCCAGCTGGAAACACTGACTATCGTTGCTTATTATCAGCCGGCTACCAAGGCTATGGTGGAGCAGATCCGGGGCGTGGACAGTTCCTATAGTGTGGCTGCGCTGCTGAACAAGATGCTGATTGAGGAGTCAGGACGGCTGAATGTGCCCGGCAGACCCATTTTGTACCGGACCACACCGGATTTTCTGCGTACTTTCGGCTTGCAGAGCCTGGAAGAGCTTCCCCCTATTGAGAAGATCAATTTCGGTGAGCCCACAGAGGAGCAGATGACCATGGAGCAGGCGGCTGCCGCTGCGGAGGAAGTGTGATGGGCTGGCTGATCGCGCTGGCGGTAATTTCGCTGCTTGCAGTGCTGCCGCTGGGTATCAGTGCAAAATACGATGAACAAGGGCCTCAGCTGTGGGGTATTGCAGGTCCTGTGCGGTGGAAACTCCTGCCCGGAAAGAAGAAAACAAAGGATACGGAGAAAAAACCGGAAGAAGCTAAGAAGAAAAAGGTCGAAAAGCCTGCTTCCGAAAAGACGGAAAAAAAGGGCGGCAGTGTTACGGATTTTGTTCCTCTTGTGCGGATCGTATTTGATTTCCTTGCGGATTTTCGCCGGAAGCTTCGGGTGAAGATTCTGGAATTGAAAATCGTTTTGGCAGGTGGAGATCCCTGCGATCTGGCAGTAAATTACGGCAAAGCCTGCGCTGCTGTGGCAGCATTGGATCCGCAGCTGGAACGGTTTTTTGTGATCAAGAAAAAAGATGTTCAGGTTCAATGCGATTTTGTGGAAGATAAAACACTGATCATTGCTAGGCTGGACTTGACCATTACCCTCGGTTGGCTGATCGTGCAGCTATTCCGCCACGGAAGCCGGGCCCTTAAGGAACTACTGAAAATCATGAAACTTAGAAAAGGCGGTGTACTTCAATGAGTAAGAGCTTACCCAACATGCTGGAAAATACCATTGCCAAGATCCGTGAAATGGTGGATGTGAATTCCGTCATCGGTGATCCTATTACCACCCCCGACGGCGTGACCATCATTCCAGTTTCCAAGGTTAGTGTCGGTTTCGGTGGCGGCGGAAGTGACTATGTTTCCAAGAATGTCAATAAGCAGGAGAACCCCTTTGGCGGCGGTGCCGGCGGCGGTGTCAAAGTGACTCCCGTGGCATTTTTGATCGTGAAAGAGGGAAATGTCCGTATGCTGCCGGTAGCTACCCCTGCCAATACCACGGCTGACCGAATTGTAGAGCAGATTCCCGACACACTGGATAAGATCGCGGCGTTTATCGACTCCCGCATGAATCAAAAGGCGGAATAAAATCCCTTTTCCCGGTCACACTAATGTCGGGTGAAGTTTATGAAACGATTTCTTTTGCGGACGACAGCTGTATTTCTGGCTGCCGTCCTGCTTTTACCGGTATCCGTGTCCGCAATTTCCGCACAAAAGGCGATTCTGACGGATGCCAATACTGGACGGGTTTTGTATGAAAAGGATGCGGACAGCCGAAGCCTAATTGCCAGTACCACAAAGATCATGACAGCGCTGATCATCTGTGAGCAGTGCAATGTGCTGGATAGAATGCGGATTCCCAAGGAAGCCGTGGGCATTGAGGGTTCTTCCATCTATTTACGTGAGGGGGAAGAGCTGACACTGCAGGAACTGCTTTATGGGTTGATGCTCCACAGCGGAAATGACGCGGCGGTGGCACTTGCAATTTACTGCGGCGGTACGGTGGAGGGCTTTGCCCAACTGATGAACGATAAGGCCCGTCAGCTTGGCTTGACGGGAACACATTTTGAAAACCCCAACGGTCTTGATAGTCCGGGGCATTATTCTACAGCAAGAGATCTGGCGACTCTTTCTGCCTATGCCATGAAGAACCCCATCTTTGCCCAGACGGTTTCTGCGAAAAAAGTCAAGATCGAGCAGCGAAGCCTTACCAACCACAATAAGCTTTTGTGGCGTGTTGCGGGTGCTGACGGTGTCAAGACCGGTTTTACCAAGGCAGCAGGACGGATTCTTGTGTCCAGTGCGATGCGGGATGGGCGCAGGCTGGTTTGCGTAACGATCAATGACGGTAATGACTGGCAGGATCATGCTACACTTTTGGAAAACGGCTTCTCCAAGTACCGGCTGTGGCAGATCATATCAGAAGGGGATCCGGTAGGAACGGTAGACATCGCCGGAGGGCAATCCGGAAAGGTGCAGTTGCTGGCGAAAGAGGACTTTTTCTTCCCGCTTGCAGAGGATGAAAAGCCCCAGATTATCCTTTCGGGACCCGGCTTTGCCTATGCACCGGTGGTGCAGGGAGAGATGGCGGGGTATGCTTATGTCTGTATCGGTGATGCAGCTGTGGGCAAGGTGCCCATCGTTTACTCCCAGACGGTAGAGCAGGAACAGCCGCCGAAAAAGAAACACTTTTGGGACAAATAGTTTGGTGACAGATAATGAAGGAACGATTGCAGAAAATACTCTCGGCTCGTGGTGTCACATCCCGCAGAAAGGCAGAGGAGTGGATCGCCGCAGGCCGCGTTAAGGTCAACGGCCGCGTAGCCGCGTTGGGTGACAGCGCGGATCCGGATGCCGATGAGATCCTGCTGGACGGAAGCCCCCTTCCGTCACAAAGTAAGCAGGTGTACATTATGCTCCATAAGCCCAGAGGATATGTGACCACTCTTTCCGACGAGCGGGGGAGAAAGAATGCTGCCCAGCTTGTGGCGGACTGCGGTGTCCGTGTGTATCCGGTGGGACGGCTGGATATGGATTCTGAGGGATTGCTGCTGTTTACCAATGACGGAGATTTCGCAAACAACTTGATGCACCCAAAGCATGAGGTGAATAAGACTTACCGTGTGACGGTGGACGGTTATTCCCAAACAGCGCTGGAGCGCCTGAAACAACCTGTAACCTTGGATGGTTACACCATTGCCAAGCCGGAAGCCGTTTTGGTTGAAGGCCCGGATATTACCGGCAGAGCGCTGCTGCAGGTGATGATCCATGAGGGGAGAAACCGGCAGGTGAGAAGAATGTGCGCCATGGCGGGCATGCAAGTCATTCGATTGGTGCGTATTGCAGAGGGAAATCTGCAATTAGGTACATTGAAATACGGCGCTTGGCGGTATTTAACAGAAAAAGAAATTGCAGGACTGAAATAAGTCCTGCAATTTTTCCTTCATTATCTTGCAAATATATGGGTATTCTGTTATCATAAATGCAAGAAACCGGATCGGAGGTCAGCAGCATGAACAGTGATATTTTGGCTCTGCTACAGGAGAAGGCTCAAGAATTTTCCAAAGGCCAGCGCTTGATTGCGCACTACATTACAGAATCCTATGACAAAGCTGCCTTTATGACAGCAAACCGTCTTGGCAAGACTGTGGGTGTTTCTGAATCCACAGTGGTTCGCTTTGCGGTGGAATTGGGCTATGATGGCTATCCCAGTATGCAAAAGGCCATGCAGGAGATGGTGGTCAACCGTCTTACATCTGTCCAGCGTATAGAGGTTGCCCATGATCGGCTTGCAAATCAGGACATCGTATCTATGGTTTTGCAGGCGGATATGGACAAACTCCACCAGACGAAAGAAACGCTGAATAGGGATGAATTTCAAAATGCAGTGAACGCGGTTTTGAGTGCGAGGAATATTTATATTCTGGGCGTGCGCTCCGCTGCTACTTTGGCAAGCTTCCTTGGCTATTATCTAAACTACATGTTTCCCAATGTCCATGTCATTACCGCTTCCGGTACCAGTGAAATGTTTGAACAGATTGTTGGAGTGGGGCAGGAGGATGCTGTCATTGCTTTCAGCTTTCCCAGATATTCCACTACAACAGCCAAAGGAGCCCAGTATTGCCGTTCTACCGGTGCTACGGTGATTGGTGTGACAGATAACCGCCAGTCGCCGTTGGGTCAGAACTGCGACCATGTGCTGCTCACCAAAAGCGATATGGTCTCTCTGGTTGACTCTCTTGTGGCACCCTTAAGTGTGACAAATGCACTGATCGTGGCACTGGCATCCCAGCGGGAGAAAGAGCTTGCCAAGACATTTAATGAATTGGAGCATATCTGGGAAGAATATAATGTCTATGAAAAGCGGGTGGAGGCACCATGAAGTATGATCTGATCGTCATCGGCGGCGGACCTGCCGGTATGTATGCAGCTATCACGGCGGGAGAAAAAGAAAGGCGTGTCCTTCTTCTGGATAAAAATGACCGCTTGGGGAAAAAACTGTTGATCACCGGGAAAGGCCGCTGCAATGTGACCAATCACTGTTCTGAACAGGAAGTGCTTCAGAATATCCCAAAGAACAGCCGCTTTTTGTACAGTGCCATGGCCGCCCATCCGCCCAAAGCGGTGATGGAATTCTTTGAAAAGAACGGCTGCGAACTGAAAACGGAGCGGGGAAACCGTGTGTTCCCGGTTACAGACAGGTCTGCGTCGATTTTGGAGTGCCTGCAAAACGGATTGCGAAAAGCAGGCGTTACTGTTTTGAAGGAAAGAGTTATGGAGGTCTTGTCCACTGACAGTGCGGTTACCGGCGTGCGGACGGAAAAAGAGGTATATTTCGCAGATCATGTTATTCTCGCAACCGGTGGTTTGAGCTATCCAACTACAGGATCTACCGGTGATGGCTTCCGTATGGCTGCCGCTCTGGGTCATACCATTACCCCCACGGAAGGTTCTCTTGTGCCGCTGGAAACGGCGGGGGAGGATTGTCCCAAAATGCAGGGGCTAAGCCTTCGGAATGTGGCGGTTAAGCTGCTGAGCGAAAAAGGAAAAGTGCTGTATCAGGATTTTGGAGAGCTGCTGTTTACCCATTTTGGCGTATCTGGCCCCACAGTGCTCAGTGCCAGTGCCCATTTAAAGGGGGAACGCTGCCGTCTAGTCATTGATCTGAAACCGGCGCTGGAGGAAAGCAAGCTGGACGAGCGAATTTTGCGGGATCTTCAGATGTATAAGAATCGTTCCATGGAAAATGCTTTGACAGATCTGCTGCCCAGATCCATGATCCCTGTGGTGCTGGAACGGCTGGGGATCGATCCTGTGATGCAGGCGAACAGCCTGAAAAAGCAGCAGCGCCGTGCTCTTTTGGAATTACTCAAAGGTTTTTCTTTGGAAATTACCGGAAAAAGGCCCGTTATTGAGGCAATTATTACCTCCGGTGGTATTAAAGTTTCGGAAATCGATCCAAAGACAATGGAATCCAAGCTGGTTTCCGGGCTGTATTTTGCCGGCGAGATCATTGATTGCGATGCTTATACCGGTGGCTTCAATTTGCAGATTGCATGGGCAACAGCCTATGCTGCGGCAGTGGCGGCGGTGGAAAAGAATCGTTGACAAACAGGCGTTCCTGTACTAAAATACATGTAGTTTCCAACTACTTATGTGGAGGTAATCCCTTATGTATGAAAAGTTAGTTTCTTATGCAGCTAAGCAGCTGGAGCTGGATCCTGCTGAGATCACGCCCGACAGCACCTTCGAGAGCCTGGGTATCGATTCTCTGGATATTGTGGAAATGATCATGGATCTGGAAAGCGAGCTGGGCATTGAGCTGGATATGGAAGATCAGAAGATCACCAATTTCCGTGAGCTTGCTGACTTTATTGACGCCAGAATCAACTGAGCCAAATCAAATAGCCTTATTACAGCTGACCGGCTTGTAACAAGGTCGCACTAGTCGGGGAGATAGCGGTGCCCTGTTGCCTGCAATCCGCTATAGCAGGGATGAATTCCCACACCCGGGCAAGCTTGAGTACTGTCAGGACCTCGTAAGCGGTGTTGAAGGAACGGTCTTGCGCAACGAGATCCCGTGAACCATGTCAGGTGGGGAACCAAGCAGCATTAAGCGGATCTTCTCGTGTGCCGCGGGGCTGCCGTTTCTGAGCTGGCTGCGCAGGTTTCGGGTATTCGGCTTGTTCAAATGTGGGTGTGCGATCTTGTTATGAGCCGGTCACGGCTTTATTCTACTGATGAAGGAGGGGGCTTATGTCCGCCTATCAAGCGCTCTACCGTAAATACCGCCCCCAGACCTTTGACGATGTTTCCGGTCAGCTGGCGGTGACCCAAACCCTGAAGACCCAGATCGTCAGCGGAAAAATGAGTCATGCCTATCTCTTTACCGGATCCAGAGGAACCGGCAAGACCAGCTGCGCCAAAATTCTGTCTAAGGCGGTCAACTGCCTGAATCCTCAGGACGGCAATCCCTGCAATTGCTGCAGCGCCTGCAAGGCGATCGATTCCGGCAGCTGTATGGATGTTCTGGAGATCGATGCCGCTTCCAACAATGGTGTCGACAATGTCCGGGACCTGCGGGACGATGCCATCTATACACCCTCTCAGGTGAAAATGCGTGTATACATCATCGACGAAGTGCATATGCTGTCGATTTCTGCCTTCAATGCGCTGCTGAAGATCATTGAAGAACCGCCGGAACACCTGCTGTTTATTTTGGCGACAACGGAACTGCACAAGGTGCCTGCAACCATTCTTTCCCGCTGCCAGAGATTTTCTTTCCGCCGACTGTCTCAAGAGGATATTGCTGCTAGATTGCAGTTTGTTGCCTATCAGGAGAATATTGATCTGGATGACAGCGCAGCCCGTGTTCTTGCCAGAATGGCGGACGGCGGTATGCGTGACGGCTTGAGTTTGCTTGACCAGTGCGCTTCCGCAACCACCGGTGAGCTGACTGCTCAGCGGGTCTATGCCTGCCTTGGCATTGCCGGTGAGCAGAAATGCGGTGAACTGATGGGCTATATTGCAGACCACGATACCAGACGAACGCTGGAGTTGTTTAACCGCCTGTATACCGATGGCAAGGATGTTAGTGCACTGCTGGATGAGCTTGCCTGCCTTACCCGTGATCTTCTGATCTTGAAAATAGCTCCGGATTCCGGTATTACCATGCTGTCCGGTGTGACGGAGGATGCGCAGGCAAAGCAGTTGGCTGCCCGCTTTTCCGGCGGCGAGCTGATGCGGATGCTGACCCTGCTGGAGGATACCATGGTGGGCTTTACCCGCAGCGCCAGCCGGCGGCTGGATGCGGAGTTGTGCCTGATCACCATGTGCCAGCCGGAACTGCAGCTGGATGCGGAAAGCCTGAACGCAAGATTAACGCGCTTGGAAGAGCAGATCAAAAGCGGCGCGCTTACATGTGCACAGCCGGTACAGTCCCATCCTGCCCCTGAGCAGGAAGATGACCGTCCGCCCATGCCTACAGACGCGGATGCGCCTCCGGAGCTGACGGATGAACCGGAAGTGAAGGAAGATACCCCGGTTGGTTTCTGGTCGGAACTGGTCAGCGCTATTCGCAAGGAATTAAGACCCCCTGTTTCCGGCTTCTTTGTATCCACACCCAACGCGCCCATACAAGGAGAACTTCATGGGAATCAAGTGGTGCTGAAGTGTGCCAATGACTTCACTCTGGAAATGATCAACAAGCCGGATATTCTGGCACTGGTCAGCAGAAAGGCAAGCACTATTTTGAACCGGCCCGTGACCGCAAAAGCAGTGGACCGAACGGCTAAACCGGAAAATAATGCCCGAATGGAGCAACTACTTTCTTTCGGTAGGGAACACAGCGATATTGTTAAGATCAAGGATAATTGAGATAGGAGATTGTAAGCCATGGCAAAGAATAATTTCCGGGGTATGCCCGGCGGAATGAATCAGGCCGCGATGATGAAGCAGGCCCAGAAGCTGCAGCAGGAAATGATCCGTATGCAGCAGGAGCAGGAAGCTAAGACCTACACGGCAGCCGCAGGCGGCGGTATGGTTAATGCCACTGTCAACGGCAAGCATGAGCTGGTAAGCTTGGAGATCAATCCCGAGGCTGTGGATCCCGATGATGTGGAAATGCTGCAGGATATGGTGATCGCTGCTGTCAATGAAGCCATGCGCGCTGCCGATACGGATGCTGCCAACAATATGTCCCGACTGACCGGCGGTCTGAATCTGGGCGGCATGTTCTAAGGAGGCGCTATGCAGTATTTTCCTGCGGCGCTGCAGAATTTGACGGACCAGTTTGCCCGCCTTCCCGGTATTGGCGGAAAAACGGCCCAGCGCTTGGCTTTTTATGTCCTCTCCCTTCCGGAGCAGGAAGCGCAGGGTTTTGCCGAAGCCATTATCGCTGCCAAAAAAGAAGTGCATACCTGTCCTGTGTGCCAGAATCTGACGGACCGGGAGCTTTGTCCCATCTGCAATGATGATATGCGTGATCACGGTGTGATCTGCGTGGTTGCGGAACCCAAGGATGTGATCGCCATGGAGCGCAGCCGGGAATTCGGTGGCGTGTACCATGTTCTGCACGGTGTAATCAGTCCACTGAACCATGTAACACAGGATGATATTAAGATTCGTGAATTGCTGCAGCGTGTGGCTTCCGGCGAGGTCCGTGAGATTATTATGGCCACCAATCCTGATACAGAGGGTGAAGCCACGGCGATGTACATTTCCCGTCTCCTGCGTCCCATGGAGGTTAAGGTGACCCGGCTTGCTTACGGTGTTCCCGTAGGAAGCCAGCTGGAATACGCGGATGAAGTGACTCTGTCCAGAGCTTTGGAGGGCAGACAAGAGATTTAAAAGTAAGAGCCGACGGCATTAGCCGTCGGCTTTGTGCGTATTGTGTTTACATACCGCCGCTCAAGGGAGGAACGGGGGTGGGCCTTGCGGAGTCAAAGACTTTGCTGACATCAAAGAGGTCTTCCAGTTTTTCCGGATGGTGGAACATGCGGTAGCCGTCGATATTTCTGCGGGAAGCGCGGTAGTAGTTCTCACCGATCTGGGTCCACGCGATCTTTGAGTCAACATTGAAAAAATAGCGGTAGCCATCCTCGTAGAGGATCTTGAACTTTTCGTTATCGGGCGCGTAGTTGCGGAAGGAACCGATGTCAGATCCGTGGGGGAAGAGAATGATGTCCGTTTCGCCCACGATATACTCACAGGTATTTTCCCACTTTGTGGAGTCAGCCTCTACCCGTTCGGGGGTTAGATTGCCGTAGGCGGGGTGACCGTAGGAGTGGCTTGCAAGGATCCAGCCGTGTTCTTTCAAGCATTCAGCCACCTTCTTGGCATCTTCCACTTCTTTTTGATAAGCGGCAGTACCAAGGGCTGTTTCGTAAGAGGGCTTGGTGCGGTAGCCGAATACTCCCTCGTAGCCAGTGACACCCAGAATGGCCCGGGCACCGTGATAAGAAAAGTCGGGATGCTCCTGAATGAACTTTTCCAGCACCGGCACAAGATCATAGTCGCCGACGGTAACATTTCCGTCCTTGTCCATGTATTCGCAGGTGGGGTAGCCGTCCTCGCCGATGATGATACGGCTGGCAAAGCCGTCTCCGTCCATGCTTGCGAAAATGGGGGTCTCATCCTTGCCGTTGCCGCTGCCGATCATATAGCCGTAGTAGTTAACATCATCTTGGCTCATAAGGAAAGGTTTTTTGCCCTCCGGAAGCCGGATGTTGCCGTAAACAAAGCGCGTGCCGTTTTCGTCACTGACTTCATATGCAATATCGTAGGGCGAAACAAGAACATAACCCCGGTCATACATGCTCTGCATGATCTTTTCAAACTCGGTAACGGTGACCATATACAGATTGAAACCGTCCTGCTCCGTGTCACCGTCAAAGGCGCGGGATGGATCCGCAATCAGCGAATGGAAGAAAATGTGGGTGATGTTGTCAAGATCGGAATAGGACACAAGCTTTTTGTCTGCTTCTTTATATTCCGCGATCTTATCTGTGATCGCGGTTTGTGTTTCGTAGCCTGCAAAGCCTTCCAGCAGAGCAATGGCGCCGGTGTAGTCATAACCCACAGCCAGCTTGTCTGCCTGACGGATCAGCGCCTCTATTTGCAAGGTTACCGTATCATCGGTAGGCTCTGTATCGGTGGTAGAGGGATGGCTGTTCAGCTGCGGATCTGTTGGCCGATTTTGTGCCATGTTTGAGATGGTGCCGATGGTGAAAACAACGGCACTGACACAGCACACGGAAAGTACCACAAGCATGATGGAGGGAAAATAGCGGTGTACAAAGCGCTGAAATTTAGAACGGCGCTTCCGCTTTCTGGGGCGGCGCTGAGGATTGATGTATTCTTCGGGCATAAGGAAACCTCCAGTCCGGAAAAGGCGTAATTAGTTTTTGTTGCTTTTTGTTTATTATACTCGCCGCAGCGCCATAATTCAACAATATTTTTCGAAATGAAAAAAGCAGCAGTTCAAAAGAACTGCTGCAGAGCTTAACGGTTAGCAAGTGCAGAAATATAGGCAGGGTCTGTGCCGCAGCAGCCACCCAGTAAGGTCGCGCCGTTTGCGGCGCATTCTGCCATAATGGATGCAAATTCTGCGGGGGTCATGGCGTATTCCGCAATGCCTGCTGCGTTGATCACGGGGTTACCCGCGTTGGGCTTGCAGATCAGCGGACCGCGGATAAAACGGCGCAGTTTGCTGACAAGATACGGGGTCATCATATCCGCTGCCACGCAGTTAAAACCCACCGCGGCAGCACCGGACTGTTCCAGTTCCTGCAAAACGGGTCCTGCATCGGGACCGGAGAACAAAGATCCGTCACCGGTCATGGTGAAGCTGTACATGACGGCACCGGCCTGCTCCAATTCTGCGGCTGTGAAGATGGCTTCCGCTTCCTGGGAATACATCAGCGTTTCGGCAACAAGAAGGTCTGCACCGCCATCGATAAGGCCCCGGATCTGGCGGCGGTAATTATCCACCAGAAGATCGAAATTATCCGGATTCCAACTTTCCGTAAAAGCGGCAAGGGTGGTCAAATCTCCCGCGATCAGACAGCCTGGGGCTGCAGTTTTGGAGAGAGCTACCAGCTGGGCGTTCACAGCCTCGGTCTGCCGGTCAAGGCACACCCGCTCCAGCGCAATGGGCTGGGCTTGAAAAGTAGGCGCGTATACAATCTGTGAGCCCACTTCGGCATAGCCTCGCTGCAAAGTGATGAGCGTTTCGGGATGAGCCAGCACCCATTCTTCGGTGCAGGCCTCCCTGGGCATACCAAGCTTTCTTAAATTGGAACCGGTGGCGCCGTCCAGAAAGCGGATCCCCGAAGCAAATTTGTCGTGAAGCTGTTCTTTTGTAAGCATAGGTTTCTTCCTTATATGAATATTTAAGATTATTATACCGCCGCGGTGGAAATAATGCAACAAAGATTGACTGTATTTCAAAATTCTGCTACTATAAATAAAACGAAGAAAAGGAGCTATAAAACTATGAAAAAGACTGTTTTGAGAGAATATTCAAAGCTCATCGTCCGCTGCGGTATCAATGTGCAGAAAGGGCAGGAGGTTATGGTCTATGCTGACCTTGATCAGCCGGAATTTGTACAGATGGTAGTGGAAGAGGCCTATAAGGCAAAGGCCTCCAAGGTCATTGTGGAGTGGAACTATCAGCCCTTGAGCAAGATCCATGTCCGCTACCAGTCCCTCAAGACCATGGGCACTGTCCCCGAATGGCAGAAGGCCCGCCGCCAGCATATGGTGGATACTGTACCTGCCCGGATCCATCTGATCTCCGAAGATCCCGATGGCCTCAAGGGCATGAATATGAAGAAGGTTGCCAAGGCCCGCCAGATGACTTACCCAATTCTCAAGCCTTATGCAGACCAGCTGGAAGGCAAGCAGCAGTGGTGCATCGCCGCCGTCCCCGGCAAGGCGTGGGCCAAGAAGGTTTTCCCCGGTGAGCGCACCAGCGTCGCTATGGAAAAGCTGTGGGAAGCCATTCTCTTTACCTCCCGCGTAAACGAAGATCCCGTGAAGGAGTGGGAGAAGCACAATGCTGATCTGAAGGCGCGGTGCGATTATCTCAACAGCCTGGGCATTGAATCCTTGCATTATACTGCCGACAATGGTACGGATCTAACTGTGGGCATGATCCCCGAAGCAATTTTCTGCGGCGGCGGTGAAGTATCCCGGCAGGGTATCTTCTTCAATCCCAACATTCCTACCGAGGAGTGCTTCATTTCTCCTATGCGGGGCAAGGCAGAGGGTATCGTGTATTCCACCAAGCCCCTTTCCTACAACGGTCAATTGATCGAAAACTTCTTCATCCGCTTTGAAAACGGCAAGGCTGTGGAAGCCAAGGCAGAGAAGGGAGAAGAGGTTCTCAATACCATGATCAATATGGACGAGGGCGCAGCTTATCTTGGTGAGTGCGCGCTGGTTCCCCAGAAAAGCCCCATTTGCGAAAGCGGCATTCTGTTCTACAACACCCTGTTTGACGAAAATGCCGCTTGCCATCTGGCGTTGGGCATGGGCTATGCCGATACGATAAATGATCATCACAATAAGACTCTGGAGGAGTGCCGTGAGCTGGGAATTAACGATTCCATGATCCACGAGGACTTCATGATCGGCTGCGACAGCATGAATATCGATGCCGTTTGTGCCGGCGGCAAGGTCGTTCCCATCTTCCGCAATGGCAACTGGGCGTTCTGATAAAAAAGCGAAAAAAACGAAAAAAACACTTGCATTTCGCAAATAGATGTGTTATGATATCCGGGCGATTAAAGATTGCTTAGGGCTATTATGCCCTTTTACATGATAAGAAAGAGGTGAACGACATGAAGGAAGGTATCCATCCCAATTACGAACAGACTACCATTCGCTGTGCCTGTGGCAACGTCTTTACGACCGGCTCCACCAAGAAGGACATCCGCGTTGAAATCTGCTCCAAGTGCCACCCTTTCTATACCGGCAAGCAG
>JAFQUA010000044.1 GCA_017408725.1 Oscillospiraceae bacterium | reverse complement strand
CACAAAACTCTGCACAGAAGGGGAGGATCGCTCTTTGTTCCAGAACAGGGCGCTGTAAATCATAGGTGCGTTCTTCAGGGGAATGCTTTTCAGTCCAGTCATGTGATTGATGGGAGCAAATTCTGACAGAAGTGAGATACCGGCACCGCTTTGTACCATAGTAAGAACTGACTCCACCCGATCATAGGCCACAGTAATTCTAGGGTGAAAGCCACATCGATTGCACCAGTTCATAGCAAAGCGAAATTCGCTGGAATGATCGCCTGTACCAAGGAATACAAAGTCTTCTGATGCCAACTCCTGAAGAGCCACCGAGGAGCGTGCTGCCAAATGATGATCCACCGGCACAACAATGGAAAGAGGGTGTTCCTCCAAAATCTGAAAGGCAAGCGAGGGGATCAGCTCATCAATAGTAAACAGTTTTAACCCAATGTCAAGACTGCCATTAAGAAGAGCTTCGTTGATATCGAGGCGTTCATTAAAGGGTTGAGAAATAAGTTGGATCTCCGGATGGAGGCGCTGATAAGAGGCGAGAAAGCGGGGGATCTGATAGATGGCTTTATACACCATGTAGCCGAAGCGGAGGGGTTCAACTTCGGCGGCAGCCTTATCAAGCACCTTCTGGATGATTTCCGACTCGCGATTAAAAAAAGGAGCGCATTCAAGAAACAGTGTCTCACCTGCAGGAGTCAGAAGCATAGAGCGATTGGTGCGGTAAAACAGATGTGCACCAAGTTGATCTTCGAGGTCTTTGATCGCCTTGCTCAGAGAGGGCTGGCTGACATGGAGAAAGCTGGCTGCGCGTGTCAGGTTGGCTTTTTTAGCGACATGATAGAAATAATAGAGCTTATTGTAGTTTAGCAACGAATCGCCTCCCGCTATCATTGTTGATATAGAAAAAACGAATATCTAGAAATCATTTTATTGTATTTTTCTATTTTGTCAAGAGCGATTATAATAAAACATACAAGATGTGAAGGAAATGAAGAGAAAAATTTGTGCAGATAGGGGGTTTCAAACATGATTGGTGAACTGAAGGTAAACACAGCGGCGTGCATCAAATGCAGACAGTGCCTTGATGTATGCTATACCAATGTGATTGGTTGGGATGAACAGCGTGATATTCCTGTCGCCCGGTATCCCAAAGACTGCCAAATCTGCTGTATTTGCGAGGATGCCTGTCCGGTTGGAGCTATTACCGTTATACCTGACTGGAAAATGAAATACTATCCGGACTACCTTTCGAAAGGAGGACGTGCCCGTGTCAAAAAGAACCTCGACCGTTGAACATGCGGATATTTTGATTATTGGCGGCGGCTGTTCCGGATTGAGCGCAGCCCTCACCGCCAAGGAATGCAATGCGGAATTGAATGTGCTGGTGGTGGACAAGGCTTGTGCCAGTAAAGGCTGGGCTGGTAAGGCGGCGAGAACAGCCGGGCTTCTCAGCTTTGTGTCACAGGATAAAGATCCGGAGGAATTCGCCAAATATTGCTTGGAAGAGATAGGTTTTGGCCTGAACGACCAGCATCTGCTGCGGGAATTTGCCTACAACAGCAGACGGATCGTGGAACATCTGGCCAATTGGGGCGTGGAGATCGAGCGCAATCCCGACGGAACCATGGCGGTAGGCGTGTGGCCGTTCCCTTGGGTTACGGCTGGCGTAGATCCTGATATGTGTCGCTGTATGGCAAAGACAGCAAAAGAGTATGGTGTGCGGTTTCAGGATCGCATAGTGATTACCCGCCTGTTGACTGATCAAGGGCGAATCCGAGGTGCCTGCGGGTTCCACATCAATACCGGAGAGTTTTATGTGTTTTATGCCAATGCCGTGATTCTGGCATGTGGTTCCCAAAACTTTGACATTACGCCCAGCTGGTGTAGTACGGGTGTATCCCAGAAGCTGGCTTATGATGCCGGTTGTCGGCTTCGCAATGTTGAGTTCTGCGGTATGGGGGATTTCGGCCGGATCGATCCTGATGGTCAGTGCTATTACGGGCAGCACTCTGGTGCGCATACTGGTCATGACTGGTTGTTTGCCGGTGATGAGAATATCTCCCAGAAGTGGAGACCGGGATTCCACTCATCCATGGATCCCTACGCCGCAAACGCGTGGTATCAAGAGACCTTGGCGGGCAACGGTCCTATTGAAGTACACATGGAAAATTTCACAGAAGAGAGCGGTGAACTGTTCCACTTCCACCCCAGAGCCCGTAAGCGTATGCACCGAGTGGAGGAGATTGCTGGGTATCCCCACGACCATGAATGGTATGAGGTGTTCCCCGGTTTTATCTCTGAAATGTCCGCAATTCGCGTAGGGCATAACATGGAGACAGATGTACTCGGACTGTTGGCTGTAGGTGATGCGGCGGGAGCAGGAAGTGCCCGTGCTGGTGCGGTACCGGCTCCGCCTGCCAAAATCCACGGCACCGGATTGATGAACGCCCTGTTTATGGGAACCAAGGGCGGCCAGGCTGCAGCCCTGATTGCAAAGTATGCCGGTGCAGCAGGAGAGGATCTTCTCTCGGAGGATGAACTGCTGAAGATGCAGGAAGAATCCTTTGTCTATCTGAACCGTACTGAGGGAGTCTCTCCATATACGGTGATTCACCGAATTCAGGATGCCATGGCTCCTTGTGACTACACCTTTATCAAGAGTGAGGCTCGGATGAAGGAAGCGCTGGCTATTGTTGAAGAGGCGGCTGAAATGCTGCCGAAGATGATGGCAGCTGACTACCATGAGCTGAGCAAGTGTGTCGATGCCGAAGCGATGGTACTGTGCGCTAGACTATTCTTCCTAACTTCTCTGGAACGCAAGGAATCCCGCGGATTCCATTTGCGAGAGGATTATCTTGAGCAGAGCGGTGAGTTTGCCTGTTGGCTTACTGTCCACAAGGGCGAAAAGGGGCCTTGTATCTGCAAAGAGGATATTCCAGTGACAAGTTATGATTACCACATCTCAGGGATGTAAGAATAGGAGAATGTGTGAAATGAGCTATAAAATTTTCGTCATCAATCCTGGATCCACATCCACCAAGATTGCGCTGTTCGAAGATACGACAGCCGTTTTCCGCAAGACCATCGAGCACTCCGCAGAGGAACTATCCGCGTTTGCTCGCGTCCATGACCAGTATCCCTATCGTTTGGAGACCATATTGAAGTCGGTGGAAGAGGCGGGCTTTTCCCTACAGGGGACGGATTGCTTCGTTGGTCGCTGCGGTAGCACCAGACCCTGCGCGGGAGGTGTTTACCGCATTACCGAGCAAGTGCTGAAAGACACGGCCAATCACCCAATTGTCCATCCCGCTATGCTGGGGAGTTGGATCACCCATGCACTGGCAGAGCGCTTTGGCGGCGAGGAGCTATTTGTCAATCCTCCCGATACGGATGAATTTCAGGATGTGGCCAGACTCACGGGCTTTTCCGAGGTGTACCGCACCAGTAATGTCCATATGCTGAATCAGAAAGAAACAGCCATTTGTGCGGCAAAGGAACTGGGCAGGGCATATGAGGAGTGCAACTTTGTGGTGGCCCATATTGGCGGTGGTGTCTCTGTGACAGCTCATCGAAAGGGACGAGCCGTTGACTCCACCAACAATGTGGCCGGAGAGGGGCCCATGGCGCCTACTCGCAGCGGCAGCATACCCCTGATGTATTTCATGGATCTTTGCTACAGTGGGAAGTGGACACGTAAGGAGATGTATGATCGTCTGACAAAAACGGGCGGCTTTATGGATCTGTTGGGTACCAACAACGTGCGTGAGATCAAAGAGCGGATCAACAACGGTGACCGCTTTGCTTCGCTGGTCTACGATGCCTTTGCCTACCAAATCGCCAAGAGTATTGGTGCTATGGCAACGGTTCTGCACGGGCAGGTGGATGCCATTCTTCTAGGAGGAGGCATCGTCCACGATACCTATTTGGTGGAAAAATTGCAGGAAATGTGCGGCTATATTGCCCCGATTCGCTGCTATCCCGGCGAGTTCGAAATGGAAGCTCTGGCTGCCGGTGCTTTGCGTGCATTGACGGGGGAAGAGACATTAAAAGAGTATACCGGAGAGCCCGTATTCCGGGGCTTTGACCATCTGAAAAGCCATATCTGATCAAAAGGAGAGGAAGATGCGTATGAGAACAATCAAAACCGATGTTGCCATCATGGGCAGTGGCCTTGCCGGCCTTAGTGCTGCGCTGGTGGCACAGGAACATGGCATGAAGGTAGCTGTATTTGAAAAGCGACCCTTCCAAGGCGGCGGCGTGTCCAATACCCCCATGCAGACGATGGCCATTCGCGATGATCCGGCATATCAGGATAAAGCATTCAAAATCCATATGGACTATACCAGATGGAACGCCAATCCTCATGTGGTGCGTGCATGGCTGCAAAACTCTACCCGAATTCCCGGTTTTATCCGCAGTTTGGGTATTGATTTTCTGAACATCAAATATAACCCTTTGGAGGAACTGGGAACCACTCGCGGCTACGAAGTAGGTTTCCCCAATGCCGTTCACATTGGCGACTACTACCGTTTCAAAGCCATTGGAAAAGGCCATGGCGGCGCAGTAATCTGCAAAAAGGCATCGGATAAGATCAAAGCGCAGGGAGGAGAGGTTTATTTCTCCATGCCTATCCAGTCGCTGATTAAGGAGAACGGAAAGGTAGTCGGCGCATGGGCATTGGACCGTAAAACCGGCGAGCAGGTGCGCATTGAGGCCGGCGCAGTTGTGGTTGCCTCCGGCGGATTCAACGACAATAAGGAATACATTGAAAAGTATTGTGATCTGACCTTGACGGACAAGAATTGCTCTGGAGACGGCAATGTTGTGTTTAACAACTTTACCGGCTCCCAGCTTACCGGTGACGGGCAGACTGCCGTTTGGGAAATTGGCGGAGACAAGGGCGCCATGGGTGTCAGCGGACACAATATGGTCCCCGGACCCGGTATTGTGGGCAATAACTGTGCTTGGGTCGTATATAACCAGCTTCGTACTGTGCAGGAGCAGGCCTATTTGTGGGTCAACCAGCGTGGTAAGCGCTTCATCTGCGAGGAGATGTCCGATGAGCACGAGGCTATGGTTACTGCCATCAAGAATCAGCCCGGGAAGTGCGCTTATATTATCTTTGATGAAGATACTCGCATCCATATGGAGAAAGATGGTGTGGAGAGAGCCTACTTCATTTTCGAAGCCAACACGCTGAACAATGTAGAGAAGCAGTTCCGTGACTGTATTGCAAAGGGCAACCGCCATGTATTCGTGGCAGAGACTATTGAAGAACTCTGCGAGCAGACTGGCATTGAGCTTGAGGGACTGCAGGAGCAGCTGGCTGTGTACAATGCCTCCTGCGACAAGGGTTACGATGAGGAGCTGGGAAAAGCCCGCCTGTTCATGAAACCTGTCAGACGGGGCAAGTTCTATGCCATGCGCGTGTATCCCGGCGGCTATCATGCTTTCGGCGGCATTAAAATTGATGGGAAGTGCCGTGTTCTGGATACAGACCAGCGACCTATTCCGGGCCTTTATGCCGGCGGTGACTGCTGTGCCGGAGAGGTGTTCGGCGATCCTCCGATCGGCGGTATCGGTTGGTCTACTCTTAGCTTTTCCGAAGGCTTTATCTGCGGTGACGAAGCCAGTGCGTATGTAAAGGAGGCTGCACTATGAAACTGAAGATCATGGATCACTGTATCCGCTGTGGCATGTGTGAGGACTATTTCCCTGAGCTGTTCCATTTCGATCTTGAGGAGGACTGTATCAAGGTGCTCCATGACGAAATCCCTCCCGAACTCATAGAGAATGCTAAGACAATGATTCGTGACTGCGCAATTGCAGCCATCCACATTGATCGTTGATTTCTTAAAGGAGACTCGGAATTTATATGAAACTGCT
>JAFQUA010000043.1 GCA_017408725.1 Oscillospiraceae bacterium | reverse complement strand
TGGCTGGTGTAGATCACGTCGCCTACTTCCAGAGAGTTGTATTTCGCAATATTGGAGCCTACCACTGCCTGCATAGTACCGTCTGACGCAAACATCTGCCCCTTCGCAAGACTTTTGCTTCTTAAAAAGTCTGGTGTGGTTCCCACAACATCATAGCCGTTGTAATTATCTGCCATAGCAAAGGGGATCACCTGGGTGACACGTGAATCCTGCTGTAAAGAGGTGACCACACTGTAGGGCATCGTACCCACCGGCTCATCGGTGAAGTACATGGAATTCATGGCAAGCTGGGTGTTGCTGCCCGCAGGACCGACAATGGCGGAATAGTAGCCTGCGTTGCTGGTAATGCCCTCATCCACCTGAGTGGCCACATTGAAGGCAAGCACCGCAATTCCTGCGGAGATCACAA
The DNA here is from genome assembly GCA_017408725.1 of Oscillospiraceae bacterium. Next base: position 4,502 of record JAFQUA010000043.1, on the reverse strand, counting down.
TAGAAAGGGTGATCAATATGACCTGCATCTTCTTGATGGCCATATTCTTCAGCGCAAATTTCAGCATATCAGCAGTCCTCCTTTCCGGAAGGAACATCCTGCATGCCGGAGGTCATCTCGTTCATATCGATGATCTCGTCGAAATATTTTGCCAGCCGGTCATCGTGGGTCACCGCAATGAGTGTCTTTCCTTTGGAAACCTCCACCAGCTGCCGGATCACCTGTTCGCCGATGGCAAAATTTAGATTGCCGGTTGGCTCGTCCGCCAGAATGATATCCGGTTTCTTTACCAACGCCCGGGCGATGGCGACACGCTGCTTCTGGCCGCCGGACAGGTGCTTGATCCTTGCGTTTTTCTTTTCGTAGATATCCAGAGCTTGCAGCATTTCATCCAAACCGGAAACGTCAATGCCTTCCAGCCGGAGGATGCCGATGTTGTCGGCAACGGTCATCTCATTGATCAGCTTAAAGTCCTGAAAAATGTATCCGATCTTCTCAATACGGTAACGGTCCTTTTCTTTTTGAGAGGCGGCAGTCATATCCCTGCCGTCAATCAGGATCGTTCCGGTCGTGGAAGAGAGGACCCCTGCGAGCATATTCAGTAGCGTGGACTTACCGCAGCCGGAAGCACCCAAAAGCATATAGGAGCGTCCGGTCTCAAAAATCATATCCCGGTAAGTGATCTGGGTTTCGTTCTGAAACTGCTTACCGAGGGATTGAATTTGTATCATAATATAGTTACTTCCTTTCAAATTTAAGATTAGGGATGGTTCTGTCTTAATTTGAAAGCTTGACTTTTAGTCGCACCAAAGAATTCTGATCGCAGTTTTTTGTATCTGCTACCGTTTCGCGTGCATACAAAATAACTGTCACAGTAGCAATAAGTGCAATGCTTGGGAGCCATAGCGGCTCCCTGTCTGCAAGAAGCGCACAGACAGCGCACTGCGTGCCGTCACATGTATGAATGTGGGGCAACAGAAAAGAAAAGGCGCAAACAAGCGCAAGAATTACGCAAATCCAGCAAACAAACATTCGCTGCATTTTTGAATATCTTGCCATTGTCTGCACCTTCTTTGTATGCTAATAATGATTGCTTACTCGTGATTGCCGCAATTGCCACCGCAGCCATGCTCCCCACAGGTATGGTTTTCACCATGGTGATGGTCGTGGTGGTTGCACCGGACATCGGGATTATATTCCAGCTTGCCTTCGACAAAGGCAGCAACCGCAGCATCGGCGTTGCCGGATACGCCACCATACAGCTTGATGCCGGCTGCTGCAAGCGCCATCTGCGCGCCACCGCCAATACCACCGCAGATCAATACATCCGCATTCAGCGCGGTAAGGACACCGGCTAACGCACCATGTCCGCTGCCGTTGGTATCTACGATCTGAGATGCAACAATTGTTCCGTTCTCCACATCGTAGATCTTAAACTGTTCGGTATGACCAAAGTGCTGGAAGATTTCTTCGTTTGCGTAGGTAACTGCGATTCTCATAATACGATCTCCTTTTTCATTACAACATTGTTGACGATATTGGTATTTTACACATGTGTCATGGCCGCAATCCAAACTGTTTCCGTCGCAGATCGTATAATCACCGCCTTCAATGTGTAAAGGTCTGCCTTCTACCAGAGCGGTAGCGATTTTCTGACGGGCAGTTTCATATATTCTCTGGACAGTGGTGCGTGCTATTTGCATGAAGGCACTGCATTGCTCCTGAGAAAAGCCTTCCTTGTCAATTAAACGGATTGCTTCGTATTCCTCTACCCACAAAACAACCGGATCTTTATTCTCGTTGTCACTTATTGGATGGAATGCTTGTGTTTGCGGGTAATGACATACTTTTCTGCTTTTTACCGGGCGGGGCATTCGTAACCCTCCTTTGCTAACTTTACTCTAATTATACGCTCGTTATGGGCATATGTCAACAACACCGCAGTTGTTCAAAATGTTAATTCTTTATGACTTCAATCAAATTTCAATCTTCCTCCTGTACAATGTGTCCATCACAGTACAGGAGGTTTCTTTATGGGGTTTCAAACCGTATTTATGCGATATGAATTAAAGTATTTGCTGCTTTTAGGCAGGAATATGTGTATTGAATCTCCCTTCTCAATGACGTCAATGTGCGTTAAAGCATAGCGATAGTCCATCGAACCTAAAGCGATAGTCCGTCGAACTTGCTGAAATTTCCTTCTACTAAAATATGCATCTTTCTATCTATATAGGCGCATATATTGCGGAACAGTTTTTAATATTCCTCTTAAAAGTTAGGAAAACGCCGAAAATCAAGTGTTTTAAGGCAAAAACAATAAGGACGGTTACTCTATAAAAGTAACCGTCCTTTATTGGTACACCGGAAGGGACTCGTTTGCATCTGCTCCCAATGGGAGCAGATAGAGGTTCGCCTCCGTCAAGCCGTCGGCGGCAACAGTCCACCGGACTGTTGCCTTTAATCATTCGAGTCCTTCCTCTGCATAATAATAAAAGACGAAGTGGATTGTATCATCCACTGCGTCTTTTATTGGTACACCGGAAGGGACTCGAACCCCCAACCCTCGGAACCGGAATCCGATGCTCTATCCATTGAGCCACCGGTGCATAGCCAAGTTATTATAGCAAGCTTCCCCGGATTTGTAAAGTGCATTTTCAAAAATTCTCTCCGCCTTTTCCGATTCTTCACGACAAAGTGTTGTTTTTCCCGCCGGGATATGATATACTCGCCTCAAAGATCATTCCTTACAGGGAGGTACCACTATGGCATCTGTCCACCATTTCCGCACCGCATTCCGGGGCTTTAACCGGGAAGATGTGGTTCAGTACATTGAATATATGAACAATCAGCACAACGCAAAGATCGAAAAGCTCAATGAGCAGCTTGCAGCTGCCCAGGCACAGAGCGCAGATCCCGAGCTGCTGGCTCGGCTGGAAGCTGCGGAGGCTCGCTGCGCACAGCTGGAGGCACAGCTTGGAGCAGAAAACGCCCCTGTCACCACCTCCGAGGAGGAGCTGGAAGCCTACTGCCGGGCAGAACGCACCGAGCGTCTTGCCCGGGAGCGGGCACAGCAGATCTATACCCAGGCCAACGCCGTCCTGGCCGACGTGACCGTCAAGGCAGAATCCGCTTCCAACCAGATCAGCGCCATTGCCGATCAGGTCCACGCCCAGCTGGAGCAGTACCAGCAGTCCGTGTCTGCCACCAAGGATGCTTTCCAGGAGGCGGTTGCCACCCTGTACACCATCCGTCCCGAAGAATAAACCAAAATTGGGAAAGCCCTGTGGCTTTCCCAATTCTTATGAAAGGCAAATTTATGGAACTGATCATCCCGGAATACTATAACCGTTTCCGCTGCATTGCCGCTGCTTGTCCCGACAGCTGCTGCAAGGAATGGGCAGTGGATGTGGACGCCGCCTCTGCCGCCCGATACCGGGCACTGCCCGGCGAGCTTGGCGACCGGCTGCGTGACCTGCTGCACGATACCCCCGACGGCACCGTTATGACCATCGAGAACGGACGCTGCCCTATGTGGCGGGAGGACGGACTGTGCCGCATTCAGGCTGAGCTGGGGCACGATGCCTTATGTCAGGTCTGTCAGACCTTTCCCCGGCTGCGCCACGACTATGGCGATTTTGTGGAACTGGGATTGGAGCTTTCCTGCCCGGAGGCTGCCCGGCTGATCCTCACATCCGAGGATACCATCACCCTTCAGACCCTCCCCGGCGGTGAGGACGGCGACTACGATACAGATGCTATGCACACCCTGCGCCGCAGCCGGGAGGAATTTCTGGCAGACCTGTCCACCGCCGAAACTCTCCCCACTGCACTTGCCGTCCTGCTGCTCTATGCTTATGACGTTCAGTCGGAGCTGGATGGGGGCGAGGCAGCGATCCTTGACCCCCAACATTCCCTGGAACAGGCACAAAAATTTGCGAAACCCGGCAATATGGCGGATATTTTCCGTTTCTTCGGTACTTTGGAGATCCTCACGCCCCAATGGAAAACCATTCTGGAGGGCGGTCCCGCTCTCTTGCGCTGGGATCCCCGGCTGAAGTATTTTCTTACCTATCTCATCCGCCGGTACTGGCTCCAGGCGGTATCCGATTACGACCTTGTGGGGCGGGTAAAATTCTGCATCACCGCCTGTCTGATGCTCGGTGCTATCGCCGGTGATACCCAGGAAACCGCCCAGCTGTTTTCCAAAGAGATCGAAAATGACCCGGACAATGTGGATGCCATTCTGGACGGTGCTTACCGGGAACCTGCGCTGGCAGATATCCTTCTGCTGGGACTTCTTCTGCTATAAACAACAAACGCACATCCATCATCCGATGAATGTGCGTTTTTATTTTGCAGGCAAATTCCGGTTTATCGAGCAGTTATATGCTGCGTACAAATGATTTCGCCGTAGGCGACCTACTTTCTTGTTTCGCCAAGAAAGTAGGCAAAGAGGCGACACGGTGAGGCGCTGAGTTGATTGCTCCCGCAATCAAAGCCGC
>JAFQUA010000042.1 GCA_017408725.1 Oscillospiraceae bacterium | reverse complement strand
GCTATAAAAGATCCATTAAAAGTTTGAAAGTAAACTATCTCTTCGAAATGATATATGACTGTCGTTTCGAAATGACCGCGTAAAATTTTCGTCACGAGAATTATTTTGGTTATTAAATATAGTTTGGTCACGAGATCGCAGAGATGGAAGATGAAACTTCTTTCCCTGCGGTCTTTTTATTTTCGTCAGCAAACGAAAAAGTAACTTTTCTTGAAACTCGTACCGAAATTCCGTAAGTTGTATATAACCACGCCACAAAGTAAGTTTTCTTGAAGATTTTAATATTTCAACTATGTTATAGACGAAAACAGCCCATATTTTCGTTCTCAGAGAGCCGAAAAACAAGAAATTTTCAAAAAATGCCCAAAATCCGTCAAGTTTTCTTGAAACTCAACCATAATCTCTCATATCTTTTTAAATAGAACGAGCGAAAATATCCGGAGTTTTTGCAAATTCAATCTATCGGAAAGGAGGTTAATGTCGATGGGAAAGACAATGACAGGTGAAGAACGGTTGATTCAAGATTTTCGCAGAATGATGAAAGGTATCAACGAGAATGGCTACAAAACCCGTGCAGCCTACGGAAACCACGTAGAGCAATTCTTAAAATTCTACTGGCGAAAGTTTCACGGTCAGAAGCTTGCAAATGTGCGCGGCGATCATATCCGAGCCTATGTGAAAGAAATGCAGGAAAAAGGATTGTCACCGTCCACGATCAAATCCCGTCTGTCCGCAATCCGCTTTGCGCACGAAAAGGCCGGTGGCAAGAGACGTCTGCCGGACAACAAGGAATTGGGCTTGGAGAAACGCAAGGTAGGTAAAGAGGATAGAGCGTGGACAGCAGAAGAAGTAAAGGGCGGTTTGACCGTAGCAAAGAATATGGGTCGCATGGATGCCTACAACGCCATCTATATCGGTTATGCTTTTGGTCTTAGAATTGAAGAAGTTTGTCGCATAAGAAAAGAAGATATTGAAAAAGCATTGAAGTATGACGGATTGACCATCAAGGGCAAGGGCGGTCAGGTCAGAACGTACCCCGTACAATTTGAAGTTCAGAAAAAGGCTTTGCTGTACTTCTACGATTACGCAAGAAAGCACAATCTGATGCCCCGCGATTATGTAATTAGTCCCCAGGGCAAAGGCGGTGTGGAAAAACAGATCAATTCTCTCGAAAATTGGATGTACGCCAATCGGGATAAGTTCGCTATGAAGAATCGCAAGGACGAAGTGAGAGCCGGAAGGAAACCGAGAAGCGAAAATATCACTTGGCACGGCTTGCGCCACGCAAGAGCACAGATACAGTATGCCAAGTATAAAGACGAAGGCCGCAAAGACCCGAAACGAATGACCAGCGAAACCTTGGGGCATCACAGACCCGACATCACCAACGTGTATTTGGCAGAATTGCCGCAGAGAAAGAAAAACAAATAAAAAAAGAAAGGATACTCAATCATGCCGAGAAAAAAGAAAATTCCTCGTAATGATTTAGGTATCCCCGAATATGAAATGGAATCTTTGGCACGGATACTGCTGCCGATTATGCAGACGTATCTTGCATCTGAGGAAGGAAAGCGTGACTATGCAGAATGGCAGGCGCGCAAGAAAAACGGTGCAAATGGCACCATCAAAAAGGAAATTACCGAATGAACTGAGTTAACGATATAAAATAAAGGGATACTCAAAATCACAAAGCCGCAGACGAAAATTCGCCTGCGGCTTTGCATGTGCTTTACCCGTTGAAGTTTTCATACTCCTCCATAAAGCAAAATAGCCCGAACATCTTACCAACGGTAAAGAGGTTCAAGCTATTAAGACTTGGTGCCGGTAACCGGACTCGAACCGGTACGCTTTTTACGGCGAGGGATTTTAAGTCCCTTGTGTCTACCGATTTCACCATACCGGCATCGGTGACGCAGTTTATGGTATCATATATTCTGCGTTCCGTCAAGACCGGCTTGGTTATGTAGCGCCATATACTTGGTCAACCACGCGCTCAAGGGTCTCCGCAAGCTTTGCGGTATCCTCACAAAAATACTTACCGCCAACTTCCTCGAGTATTTTTCTGTCCCGGAATCCCCATAACACGCTCAGGCAAGGCATTCCGGCGTTTCCTGCGGTTATAACATCCACCTCGCTGTCGCCCACATATACGCAGGCATCCACCCCCAGAGCCTTCATAGCACGAAACACCATGTCCGGCGCCGGCTTTCTGGGGCAATCCCCGCTTTCTCCCATGGCATAAACACCGGGGAAATACTGACTGCAAAGCACCTTTACCGCATCGTCCGGCTTATTGGAGACAATCGCCATAGGATATCTCTTTCCCAAAACCTCCAGCACCGCCAAAACGCCGTCATAGGGCTTTGTTTTGATCTGGCTGTGAGTGGTATAATAGACCTGATAATCCCGCAGCACAGCATCCACATCCGGGTCATTCTCTTTTCCCGGCATGGATAGCTCAATCAACCGCCGTGCGCCGTTGCCCACAAAGCGGCGAACCTCATCCAGCGACCGCACCGGCAATCCGTACTGCTGCAAGGTATGATTCACTGAATCCTTAAGATCCTCCAGAGAATCCAGGAGCGTACCGTCCAGATCCCACAATATTCCAATCTTCTTCATTTACAGCCTCCGGTTTTTGATAATACGAATGTCCTCGCCTACAAAAGCTACCCGTAGATAGTCTCCCCGCAGCCGGGATGCGATCTGGGGAGAGTAGCGTCTTGCCAGTTCTTCCGTGTTCAGATTTGTTGAAATAATGGTGGGCTTTCCGCTGAGGATCCGGTCATTCACCAGTGTGTAGAGCGCTGATGTTGTAAACTGTCCGCCCATTTCGGTGCCCAGATCATCGATGATCAGCAGATCGCAAGCGGTGTATTTCAGAACATTCTGCCGCTGCTCCTCATCACCGCCGAATTTTGCCCGTTCCAACCTACTGAACAAGTGGGCTGCGCTTTCATAGGCCACAGAATATCCGTTATTTGCCACCGTCCTGGCAATGCAGGCAGACAGGAATGTCTTTCCTAATCCGGTACCGCCGGAAAACAGCAGGTTGGGAGATTTTTCAGAAAATGTCAAGGCATAGCTTCGGCAGGTCCTAAAGGTCTTTTCCATCACCGTGCGCATGCTGACCCCCAGCTCCGGATCGATCTGCTGAGAGTAATAGTCCAGCCGGAACTGCTCAAAAGACTCCTTGCCCACATTCAAAACGCTCAATTCTTTTTTCTGCTCCTGCCGGCAAAGCTCCGTCAAGCATTCGCACATGGTGCTTCCTATGTAACCGGAACCGCCGCAGCGGTCACAGATGGGACTCTCGTCCAGAAATCCCTCTTCAAAATTCGCGGTGACCAGTTCTGCCCTTTCCTGCTGCAGCCCCAGATTCCGCTGCTTAACCTGCTCCATGGCATCTCGGGCATCGCCGCCCTTGGCAAAAACCGCCTGGGCTGCCAACGCCATGGTCTGCCGCAGCTGCCGGTCGATCTCCTGCAAACGGGGTACACGGGCATAAGCCTGCTGCAAATGCTGCCGGTTTTCCGATTCTCTATCCGCTTTTACCTGGGCCAGACGCTCTCTGGCCCGCTTAATCACTTCTGTGCTGTATCCCATCTCTTATTCCTCCCGCAGCATTCTTGCAATAGCTGCTTTTTCTTCCGGATCCAACTGCCGCTGACCGGTCTTATGTTCCTGCTTGCGGTCACCGGAGCGGATCTGTTCCCCGGTCTTGAAGCCCGCTTCATTCCATCTGCTTAGAATCTTATTCATGTACGGCCAATTCATGCCGCCGGTATTCAAGCAGGTTCGCTCATAAGCCATGGTAATGGCGGCGTCATCAAAGCCCATCTCCAGCCAAGAAGACGCATACCGTTCCTCCGCCGGAGTCAGGTTTCTTCCCCGGATCTGCAGCAGCTGCATCACGCGTGAAAGGCGGCTGCTGCGGGCATTCTGAAGCTGGATATAGGCCGCCGCTTCCTCCAGGGTATCGATTCCCTGCTCCGCCCAATGGTATGCTTCCTTTTCAATGGTTCGCAGGCTGGGATTGCGAAGATTCCCTTTCTGCCGGGCGCGGTCTCTGCAGAAAGATACCAGCAGAGAAATGACCTCCACCGGAAAACCCAGATAGCGGACAAAGGACAGCAATATTTTCAGTTCCTCCGTATTGAGGCTGCGCCCCAAAAGACGCTGTACCTCACCGTAAAGCAACCGGAAATCGTTATCGGTATCCATGGCATTGAGTACATCCTGCTCACCGTAATTGGGGCGTTCTCCCATCAGCACCGGCTGCTTCTGCTCTTCGGGCCATAATCCCAGTTGCCGCAGTGTCGCTGCCGCACAGCTCAAGCGCGCATCGGGAATTCCCAATGCACTCTGCGCATCCTTCAGTGTATTTCCGCTGCGTATGTACAGATACAGTAGCGCCGCGTCACCGCTGGCTGCTCCCAGCAGTTTTCGCAGCTGCAGCTGATCGATTTGAATGCTCTCTGTGTTCATAAACAATCCTCGTGATATTTCGTCAGTTATTATTATAGCACAGCTTTCTTCCGGGTACAATGGTTTTTCACCGGAGAAAGTGCAACAAAAACCGACTCTTTTTTTGGCATCCTACAGCATATTGTGTCCCGTTCATTTTTGCGCCCCAAGCAAAAAGGCAGCCTGCCGGCTGCCCTTTCGTAATGTACCGGCGGATCGTTCCCTATCCGCCTTTTTCGCGTCACACCGTTGCGCTTCCGGCGACACACTTGACAGAAAATGTACGCTGTGCTGACACGCCGTCGCGGTCCTGCTCCGCTCTTTTCTGTCCAACTTCATTATGCCCCGGTTTTTTAGGTCTATGCAAAATTATTTATCCAGATGTACATTCAGGTGAGGATAGGTCATCTCTACGCCTGCTTTGTCAAATGCCACCTTGATCTCACGATTGACCTTGTAATACACATCCCAATAGTCACTGCCGTTGACCCAGAACCGAAGCACATAGCCAATGCTGCTTTCGCCATACCCGGTCAGTGCCGCAAAGGGTGCGGCAGGCTCCTGCAAAATCCGCTCATCCTTCGCAACTTCCAACAGTGTCTCGATCACCTTTTCTGCAGGAGCAGAGTAAGCTGCCGTTACCGTGATCTCTGCCCGACGGGTTCCCATAGTTGTGTAATTAACGATCTGGGCGGCCACTACGGCGCTGTTGGGAATGGAGATCATCTTGTTGTCCGGGGTGTTGAGCTTGGTATAGGACATTCCGATCTCCGTCACGGTTCCGGACTGTCCTGCGATCTCCACATAGTCACCGGACTTAAACGGATGGGTGTACAGCAGCGTAAAGCCGCCGATCACATTGGCCAGCATATTCTGCAGTGCCAGCGATACCGCCAGCGTTGCCACACTGGCCAGTGCCACGATACCGGTTACATCGATACCCAAAGACGAGGCCACGATCAGCGCCAGAAGCACATACAGCGCCGTTCTTACCAATGTCTTTACAAGGCTGTATGCAGCCTTCTCCAGTTTTGATTTTTCCAATACTTTCACAAGCAGATTCATAACCAGCCGAATCAGCAGGCAGCCGATTACGGCGATTACTACCGCTGCCAGAATCTTTGTCGCCAGTCCCGTTCCCAAGTCCGTCAGCCAACCGGTGACGGATTCAAGAAATTTATCCATACAAATACCTCCTATTTGGTTTCTTTTCACATTATATCCTCTTTAATTTCAGGAATCAAGGCGAATAATGCACTTTTTAAGGAAAGTTCCTCTTTCATCTTAAAGAAACTGCTGTTATAATAAGAATGCTACAAGCAAGGAGGTTTCCGTTATGTATAACATTCTTATCTGCGACGATCAACCGGATATTGTAAGTGCTCTGAAGATCTATCTGGCTCCGGAGGGATATCAGCTTTTTGAAGCATATACAGGAACACAGGCTTTGGATATCGTCCGCAAAGAAGACCTCCACCTGATTCTTCTGGATGTGATGATGCCGGAAATGGACGGCATTACCGCCACCGCCAAAATTCGGGAAATCTCCAATGTTCCCATCATCATTCTCACTGCAAAATCCGAGACAGAAGACATGGTTCTTGGACTAAGTGTCGGTGCCGACGACTATATCACCAAGCCTTTCGTTCCGCTGGAAGTTCTGGCAAGAGTCCGTTCTCAGCTGCGCCGCTATGCCAAACTTGGCAGCCGGCAGGAAGAAACTGCCGGAACCATCACCATTGGCGACATTACGCTGGACGACCGCACCAAATCTGTTACCGTAAGTGATGACCCTGTAAATCTCACACCCACGGAGTACAGCATATTACATACCCTCATGCAAAATCCGGGACAGGTTTTTTCCACAAAGGCATTATATGAAGCCGTCTGGCAGGAGGCTGCCCTTGGCAGCGAGGGTGCCGTTGCCGTTCACATTCGCCACCTGCGGGAAAAAATCGAGATCAATCCCTCAGAACCTCGATATCTGAAGGTCGTATGGGGACAAGGCTACAAAATTGAAGGAGGCAGACGATGAAACACAGTCTGGTCATTAAATTCGTTGTTTTTCTTCTTACCGCCTGTTCTTTGATGTTTGCTGTCATCGGCGGCGCCAGTATTGTTGCCATCGAATCCGCGGATCTCTATGTTAACAGTCTGGACGAACTGCAGGATCAACAGTACGACACCATCGCCAGAAGCATCGCCGGTGACTATGCCGAGCTTTACGCCGTCAAAAACTACAGCAATCTGACCTATACCATGCGGCAGGACGAATATACAGACCCCAGCACCCGTGGCGACCGGGAATTCTGGACGCTGGAGCTGCGACAAGGGGATACCATTTTAACCGAAGCCAAAGTAACGAACGTACATACAATTGTAAAGAAATATACCTTTACCCCAATGTACCCCATCGTTTCTCTTTCCAGCCCCAACGAAGCTACCGCCCCTGCCGACCCTGATATCACCGCTCCCACAGAACCTGCAGAAAGAAGCGCTGCGTTTGGAGATACTGTCGTTCCCCAGGGATATCTGTATTATGATACAAGATCTGTTTGGGAAGGCACTTCCCGCATTTTGTATTACTATTATTTCTTTGAAGCGCCTGAGTATACCGTAACCGTCTACATGCAGCCGGAGGTATTGGAGAGCAGTCCCATCCATATTCTGACTGCTTTGTATCCCCTTCGTTACAGTGCCATAGCGCTGCTGGCCTGCGGTCTGCTGCTCTTTGCTGCAGGAATGGGCTTTCTTTGCTGGTCAGCAGGCAGAACCAAAGACGGTACCACCCGTCCAGGGGGGCTGAATCGGCTGCCGCTGGATCTTTATGTATTGATTCTGATTTTTTGCGAATACTGGCTGCTGGCTCTTTTCCGTACCCTTTGGGACTGGACACAGTACAGTGGCCCCCACCTTGGAAATTTGAGTCTGCTGAGCATCAACATTCTTGTTGCCATTGTTGTATTCATTGGTTTTGTGTTTGCATTGGCTGCACAGGTAAAAGTCAAAGAAGCCTATTGGTGGCATCACAGCATTGTAGGATTCTGCTTCCGAAAGATTTGGCGCGGTGTCCTGTTCTGTATTAGAGGTATCACTGCTTTGGTGCAGCTGTTACCGGTCATCTGGCAATGGCTGTTGATTGCTTTTTGCATGGCCGCCTCTGTTTTGGTCACCGCCTTGCTTGCTCCCGGCGGCCCCTTCTTCCGGTGGCTATTCTTGATTGCGCTGGCGGCATCTGTCATCACCGTATGCTACGGTGGCTATTCCTTTGGCATCTTGCTCGCCGGTGTACAAAAAATGTCCCGGGGCAATCTGAATCATAAGATTCAAACCAAATACCTGCGGGGAAACTTTCTGGACTTTGCCAATCAGTTAAACACGCTGTCCGAAGCCGCTGTTTTGGCCGCAAAGCGCCAAACAAAATCCGAACGGATGAAGACAGAGCTGATCACCAATGTCTCTCATGACATCAAGACCCCACTGACTTCCATCATCAATTTTGTTGACCTGCTGCAAAAGCCCCATTCTGCGAAAGAAGGTAAGGAATACTTGGATGTTCTTTCCCGCCAATCCACCCGCATGAAAAAATTGATTGAGGATTTGATGGAGCTGAGCAAGGCCAGCACCGGTAATCTATCCGCTGAGATTGTGCCCATTGATGCCGCAGAGACGGTCAATCAGGCCCTGGGCGAATTCTCGGACAAGCTGGCGGCAGTGGATCTGACACCGGTTTTCCGGCAGCCCGATGCTCCGGTCACGATCCTTGCAGACGGAAAGCTGACATGGCGTGTGCTGAGTAACCTCTTGTCCAATGCCGTTAAGTATGCCATGCCCGGTACCCGCTTGTATATTGATCTTCTTCGGACGGATTCTCAGGCAGTTCTGTCCATGAAAAATATCTCACGACAGGAACTCAATTCCAATCCCGAAGAACTGATGGAGCGGTTTGTGCAGGGTGACTCCTCCCGTAACACGGAAGGCAGCGGTCTTGGTCTTAACATTGCCGCAAGCCTTATGGAGGTACAAAAGGGCAGGATGCATCTAACCGTGGACGGAGATCTGTTTAAGGTAACATTGGTTTTCCCCAGCATTTAAAATTCATACTTTTTTTGCATTTTGTTCTTATTTTCGATACCGCATGTTCAAAACCGGATGGTAAAGTGTACTTCGAAAGACGGTACTGGCTGTGAGTGCCCTTTCGATCTGTAGATTTCTTTTCTACCTCTCTTCTTTCCAACTTTTATAGAAAAAGCCTGCTGCCTTTGCAGCAGGCTTTTTCTATGTTCCCTTGACTTTTGGCAGGTATCTCCATATAATAACAGTAGAAATTTTAGAAAAGGAGCACACGATCTATGTATCATCGCATGACCATTGCGGGCATTACACGGGATCTGCCCATCTGCCCGGTAACAGAGGATCTGTATATTGCCGGCTTCGTTATTTTTGGTGACCCCGAGCTGACCGTTGCCTGTGCCGCAGAGCTTCTCAATCGGGCTCCCGAATATGACTACATCATTACCGCTGAAGCAAAAGGAATTCCTCTGGCTCACGAAATGGCCCGCCAGGCAGGCAACGCCAAGTATATCCTGGCAAGAAAAGGTCCTAAGCTCTACATGCGGGATATTCTGGATGTTGCCGTCCATTCCATCACCACCGCCAAGGAGCAGCATTTGTATCTGGACGGAGCCGACGCTGAGATGATGAAGGGCAAGAAAATCCTTATCGTGGACGATGTGATCTCCACCGGCGAGAGTCTTTCCGCACTGGAAGCGCTGGTTGAACGCACCGGCGGTATCATCTGCGGTCGTATGGCGATCCTCGCCGAAGGTGACGCACAGGACAGGGATGATCTTATCTATCTAGAAAAGCTTCCCCTCTTCAACCCCGACGGTACAATCAAAGCTTGAATCGCATACAAAACGCCCCTGCTAAGCAGGGGCGTTTTTGTTATGAACGCTCAAGCGTGTCTTTCATCCCAAGCCTTGCGGGCAGCGCCGATCATCTCGTCTACCATAGCAGCACGGTCTGCAGCCTTGGCAACGCCGGAGGAAGAACCGGTTGCGTCTGCACCTGCAATAATGGTATTGTAAACATCGGTGCCGTTGGCAATGCCGGCAGCGGTCAGAACCAGAATGTTCTCGTCCACACCCTTAACGGACTGCATAGCAGCTTCCACATACTCAGGGCCTACGCTGACACCGGTGCCGATGAGCTCAGAGGGCTCGGCAACGATGATGTCGGGATGCAGACCTGCGATCTTGCTGGCATCGGCCATGGAATCGGCGCAAACGATGGTGGTAAGACCCACTTCTTCTGCCCGCTTGATGGTCTCTGCCAGAACCTCAAAGGTCAGAGGCTTCTCCACATGGTTCAGCATAACGCCCTCGGCGCCGGCTGCCACCAGAGATTCGGGAAGAATGTCCGCCAAACCACGGCCCACAGGAATAGGATCCATATGGGGCGCAAAAACATGAATGCGCTTGGTTGCTTCCTTCACTCTGCGGATATCCACCACAGGGCAAGTGAAAATCACATCCACATCATACTTTTCGGATGCTGCATCGGCAGCCAATGCCAGATCCAGAATCTGGTCTCCGTACAGATAAGACTTGGGGCCGATTTCAAAAAAAGGTGCTTTAATATTTGTAGCCATAATCAATATTTCCTCTCTTATGTATGCTTGTACCAGGCACATGGTTGATCACCTGGGGTCAATATTACGGAATGGGTCAGGGATCTTATCCTTCATCTGCAGCAGGTAATAATTTCCGTATAGGAAATCAAGTTCCGCCCTGATCAGCCGATCTGCACCTTGCCAATAATCTTCTTAACCATGCAGGGGCCGTTTGCGTGACAGGCAGGAGTATGGGCATCCTGAGGGAAAAGAACAACAAAGCTGCCGGCCTTTAGCAAAACCGGAGTGACATCCTCGTCCGTCTTGGCAAGGAGTGCTTCAATGGCAGGATCGTATTCCTTGGTAACATTCTTAAGCTGTGCGGTGGGCTTGACATAAATGGTCTCCTCGCCCTCTACCATGTACATCACATCCAGATAGTTTCTGTGTGCTTCGCTGAGGGATTCACCCAGCGCATGGGTCTCATAGCTCTTCAGCAGCATAAACAGCCGGCTTCCATCCAATTCAATGCGGCCACCGGGATAATTGTCCGGGGTATAGGCCTTCATTGCCTCCAGAATGCGGTCCAGATCGGGATTCAGTCCTGCATATTGCTTAGCATTTTCCATGGTGTCCAGAATCATAATTAGCACTCCTTTTCAAAAAACAGCCCACCGAGTGTTCGGCAGACTGCAAATACACTTACGTTTGCCGATATGGTCCAGTTCGTCAACACTAAAATTTTAAATGGCAATACCAGCTCAGTGGAGTCGTTGCGCGGCTGTCAAAGCATACTTGCGCTTATTAAAATTATAACGAAATCGGCAGGTAATGTCAATACTTGGCAGTAGATTTTAAATGCGGCACCCCGTTCCAGGATGCCGCATAAGTATTATGGTTTCGAAAAAACGTCAAACTTCCCACCAGATCAACTGCTATGCGCCAAAGAAAATATAGGACAGCTTGTTTACATCACAGCGCCCCTCTTGACTATACCTGCAGGAAAATCTCCTCTGTCGTACGTTTGGGCACAAGGAAGTTCCCATTTTCATCCAGCCAGTACTTGCAACTTTCTTCCAGATCAACCGCAGCAGAGGTTTGGGTACTGTTACCGAGCGCAACAAAGCAAATAGCATCAAAACGGTCCGGATTCAAGTTCAGCATTTCCAGAACGATTCCTCGGGTCTTGTCACTCATGCCGAGGCAGCAGGTTGCTACATCCAGACTATGAGCAGCCAACATGATCTGATTAGCCGCAGCCCCAGCACTAAACTGATGATCCTTTATAATCGACTTGTCGCCCAAAATCAAGATTAGTGCAGTCGGTTGGTCGTCTTCTTCCATGCGGTAGCCCGGAAGATAACCGGCCCAACGAAGGTGGGCAAGGGCTTCCTTTGCCCGTTTATCCTTCAAAAGGGCAAATTTCAACGGCTGCAGATTTGCCGCCGTGGGGTAAAAGCGTGCGCACTCCATGATCTGGGCTAGTTTTTCCGGTGCAACAGGCTCCTGTGTAAAAAGTCGGATCGAGCGCCGTGTTTTTAATGCTGTAAGTGCATCCATCATATTCCGTCCACCATTCCAAACTGATTCAAAAAGTACACGATAAAATCCACAGCCATTTCAGGGGCATCGGCAGTATTGATGATACCTACATAGCCCTTATACCCTTTTTGCACCTGCTCCATCCATGGATTCCCCTCCACATTGACACCACAGGGGTACTTCTCCCCGGTTTCCTCATCCACAACATATAGCAGCCGTTCGCTGTGTTGGTCTAACAATTCCTGTGGCAACACCATAGAAAGATCCATTAAAGCGCCTTCCGTAGCGCATGTGCCAAAAATCTTGGGCTGGCTGAACAATATCTCCTGAGTTTTTGAGGAAATCATGCCGTGTAAAATTTGATAAGAGGTACCGTTGATCTCATAGTTAGAATTATCAGGATCATCCAGATAAAAGTACATGTTCTGATTCAAGGAAACAGCACCGATATAGGCTTCATAGTCGCTTTTCGCCAGAAAATCCTGATAGGCACTGTCATCCTGAAGCGGTTCATTCATATCCGTCATGATCACATGCATCAGCGGATCCACAGTGGTCAAGTCAATATAAACAAACCAACTGATCACCGCAATTACCGCCAGCACGGCAACAATAGGAAGCTTATAATACTCCCAAATATGCTCACGCTTTTGCGCTTTTGTCATTTTATCCCATTTTTCTTTACTCATTCCATCCATAAAACCCACATCCTTTCAGACAGAATCAGTTACTCGCAATCCAGGCTCTCCGTTTCCTGCTGAACCTTTGGCATATACTGCTTAAAGACTTTTTCCAGTGGATCAACGGTTAAAAGACTATAGCCCGCAGGAAGAAGCATGATAATAAAAGGCAAATAACGGATCAGATTCAAAAAATAGAATGCCACAGCGATCAAGGCAAACTGAGCAGCAAGACGCAAGGTGGTATCAAAATGGCAAAGGCAGAGATACACGCAGTTGCGCAGGACAGTTATGAGTTTATCCTCAAAACGAGCGATGTAGGCAATCACATAATGAAGGTAAATCAACACAGCAGTTACGACAATAAGATAAATAATGCAGCCGATGGTACCGACAGTACCCCCAAATAATCGGATTCTCATGGCAAGAAGACCGCAGTAAATCACAACAAAAAGAAACAGCAGTGTCAAAACACCAACAATGCATCCCTGCTTAAAATTCTGTTTAAAGGCCCGATAAAAATTGAGGACCGGTCTGCTTTCTCCCTCATGAAGCATTTTTCTACAGGCAGAATAAACGGCACAGGAAGCAGCGCCGCATGTAAAGACCGGAATGCTGAAAAAGAGCCAGCAAAAGCTCAGGACAATTAAATGACCAAACTGCTGAATCATCTGGCCGAACTTGGTTTCGATATTAAAAATGCCTTTCATAACGGTCACCTCATGTATTTATTGGTGGGAGTCATCGGCTTATGTCAGAGCGAATGCCTGAGCGCGCTCACATAAACCGACAACAAAATAGAAAATTTCCCCGGAATCGCTTCCCCGTTTCCGGTTTCACGATTCCGAGGAAATCGCTATTTTAGATAATAATATCTAATATTTTGGCTTCGAAGATTACTTATTTGCCGGAGCCTTCCATGCAAACATCAAAGGTTTCCTGCAGGATCTCGACAAAGCGTTCAGTCTTGACGTCATTCTTCAGAGCCTTCTGCAGAGCATCCCAGTCAGATGTGAAGTTCTTCTTGCCGGTGATGGACTCAGCACGGTAGGTCTCAACCAGCAGCATAATGTCGCCGCGGATTTCGCCGATCTCTTCAGAGTTCTCGGTGGACATGTAGGGACGAGGCCACACTTCGGAGGCATCGTTCAGGACGCCTGCGTCCTCGTAGAACTTCAGAGCATTCTTAGAAGCAATAACAGCATCAGTCAAGGTGAGCTTGTTCTCCAGCGCATTCGCAGTAGTAGCGTAGGGCAGAGAAGTGATCATAGTTCTCAGAGGCAGATCCAATTTAACGTTACGCAGCTCTTCCTCAACCTCTGCAGTGATGCCGGACAGTCTGGAAATCTTGCCGTCCTTGTCAACGACACGCCACGCGGAGCCTTCGGAACCGTTGATAGCATCCACAGTGATGTCTTCGTTGTAGAACAAGTCGATCCATGCGCAGACCTCTGCGGGATACTGGGTCTTAGCGGAGACCATCAGAGCGCCCTGAGAACCCATGAAGCCGGGGTGCATGTACCACTCAGTGGTGTAGCCTTCGGCCTTGGGAGGCAGGATGGAGATGTACTCACACTTGTTGTCCTTGTTGGGATGCATATCGTTCTCACCGGAGGAGGTAACACGGGCGGGCTGGGAGGTAGCGGTGTAGAATGCGATACGGTCGGGCTCGCCGTTGTTGTTCCACAAGAGGTCTCTAGCGGCAGCTTCCAAAGTAGCGCTGTGGCCCAGGAAGTAGTCCTTATACATCCAGCCGTTAGTATACCACTTGTTCATCATGGTCAGGAAGTCCTTGTAAGCGGTCTGCTGGGGAACGAACAGAACTTCGCCGTCTTCGATGGTAATGTAGTTCTCATTGGTTGCGTCCTTTGTGGGCATGCCGAAGGAGCCCAGCAGAGCCTCGATCATATTGCCGCCGGAGGCATAGCAGAAATAGGGAACCTCATCCTGCTTACCGTTACCATTGGGGTCATTGGCCATGATCCAAGCAAAGAACTTCTCCAGGCCTTCGAAAGTTGCAACGTCAGCAACGGTCATGTTAGCTTTTTCCAGCCAAGTCTTGTTGATCCAGCAGCTGGACTCCAAGTACTTCCACTTTTCAGCGGAGTAGAAACCGAAGACGTACAGGCCGCCATCGGGGGACATCCACTTACCCTTAACTTCGGGCAGCTCAGCCAGAACGTACTTATGCAGGTTGGGCATAACGTTGGGATTGTTAGCGTACTCGTTGACGTCCAACAGAGCTTTGGAAGCGATCAGCTGGTTGATGGAGGCTTCTGTGGAAGCGTTCTTAACACCGTTGCAAGCAATGATGTCGCCATAAGAACCCTGCTGAATGTAAGCATTCAGAGTATCCAGATCGTCACACTGAACAAGCTCAACCTTGATGTTGGTCATCTCGTACAGCTTCTGCCACAGCTTGTTGGCTTCCAGAGTCTTCTTAAAATCCTTGTAAATAGTGCTCATGGGAACCAGATACTTGATGGTGATTTCCTCAGCCAGAGGGAATTCAACCTTCACGCCGGGCTCGGTGGTGGTGGTGGGTGCTGCGGTAGTGGGCTTGCCGGTGGTCGTGGGATCATTATTGGGCTCAGTGGGATTAACAGGCTGAGCACAAGCAACCAGACCCAGAACCAGAACGACTGCCAGCAGCAAAGCAAACAGCTTTTTCATTTTGGGTTTCCTCCTAAAATTTATATTTTGCGTTTTGCTAACGCCTAACGCCAGGATAAAGACTCCCCAATGATGGGGAGCTGTCATGACAGGGCATGACAACGGGCAAAATTTAGCCCTTAACTGCGCCGACCATGATGCCTTTAACGAAATGTCTCTGAATGAAAGGGTAAATGACGATCATGGGGATTGCAGAGACGATAACAACAGAGTACTTCAGCAGAGCTGCCTCGCGTCTCTTGCGCTCCATCTCCTCATACTGACTAGGATCCATGAGGCCGGGTTCAACAATATCGTTAGACTTTTGCGCATTTTCGGTAATGCTGCGGACGACCTGCTGAAGTGTCCAGTACTCCTGTTTCTTCAAAAACATTTGTGCATCCAGATACTGGTTCCAGAAGCTCTGAACGGAGAACAAAGTCATAATGGCGATGATAGAGCCGGACAAGGGTAACACAATACGAACAAAGAAGCGGATAATGCTGCAGCCGTCAACACGGGCGGCATCAAACAAAGACTCCGGAATATTGCTCATAAAGAAGGAACGGACCAGAACCAGATTGTAGGCACTGACACCGGTGCTGAAAAGAATGGCGGCAGGATGATTGTACCAGCCAATGTTGGAGACCAGAACGAAGCGGGGGACCATACCGCCAGAGAAATACATGGTCAGCATAAAGAACAGGGTGATCCACCTTCTGCCGGGCAACTCGGGACGGGACAGGGCAAAGCCAGCAGGGATCAGCTTCAACAGGGTCCACGCAGTACCGACAGCCGCATAAATCAGAGTGTTGAAGTAGCCGGTCCAAATTTGCGGATAGCGGTCCATAATTCCGTAGCCGTCAAGGGTGAAATCCACAGGCCAAAGGAACACTTCGCCAGCAGAAATCGCCCGGGGGTCAGAGAGAGAGGCGACGAGAACGAACCAAAGAGGATAGATAACAACAATACAGATGATCACCAGAAGCACATTTATGGCTATATTCAAGCCGCGGTCACCGCGTTCAGCCAATGCATTCTTGCCAGTCAGTTTTGCCACAACAGTATCCTCCTTCCTTAGATAACAGAGATGCCAGCCAGCTTATCGCCCAGCTTATTGACGATTAACATCATAGCTAGGGAGATAACATTCTGGAACACACTGACAGCAGTGCTGAAGCCGTAACGGGCATCGCCGGTGGTCAGCTTATAAACATAAGTGCCGATAACTTCGGTATCCATAATGTTCAGATCGTTCTGCATCAGAAGGATCTTTTCAGTACCCACGGAGAAGATGTTGCCTAGTTTCATGACCATCATGGTAACAACGGTGGGCAGGATGGTGGGAAGCTGGATGCTCCAGATGATTCGCCACTTGGTGGCACCGTCAATCCGGGCAGCTTCAACCATTTCCTCATCAACGGAGGACAGGGCACCGATATAGACAATGGCAGAGTAGCCGGATTCCTGCCAGACACCCACGATGAGGTAGAGTGCAATCAGAATAGGCTGGCCATTGGTATAGAAATTGAAGTTGCTCTCTACACCTGTGATCCGTGTAGCGATCACATTGATCAAGCCGGTATTGTGATTGACAAACAGATCCAAAACAGAAAAGACGACAACCAGAGAGAGCATATGAGGAATATATGTAAGATTCTGAGCGAGCTTCTTGAGCTTGCCGCTAGTGCTGTTGTGCAGCAACAGGGCCAGAGCCAGAGCACAAGGCGTATAAACAAAATTACCCAACAAGGAGTAAATTACAGAGTTCAGCATCGTAGCCTTGAAGAAGATGCCGTTTAAGAACACATCAAAATGGTACAGACCGATCCAATCAGCCTGGCCGATGATGGTGCCCAGCTTGGCATCCTGGAAAGCCATCAGCAGACCGTACATAGTAACGTAGGAGAAGACGAAGGTCCAAATAACACCAAGCGCCAGGAACAAATACAGTTCCCTAAACTCCCACATATTCTTTAGTGTCTTCTTCTTATTCCCCGTCAAAACAACAGTCTTCTGGGTCTGCAGCAATTGTTTCTTTGCGTTGATCACTTTGATTCTGCTCCCTTCGTGGTAATCTGTGCGAATTTCACAAGCGTATTTTACTCTGTCGTGGGCACTTTTGCAATTGGAAGAATAGAAACTCCATCAAAAAAGTGTGCTAAAGAGAAACCGATCGCCTTGGGGCTTGCTATTTTTTGTCCAATCCGTTATAATAGACACATCCACCCCCCATCTCCCCCCCTTTTTCTTTGGGGATTTTTCACAAACACAGATTTTCCCAAATGCGTCAGTTTTTTAATTTTTCAAGAAAGGAACGGCCCTGAAATGAAGTTTCTGAATAACGCAAGCCCGCTTCTGCGTCAGTTATTACTGTATGCACTGTCCGTTATTATGCCGATAGTGTTGGTTTTCACTGCGCTCGCCTACAGCTATACCGGATTAACCGAGGAAATCCACAACAGCAACAGCGCAGCGTTGGAGCTGGTCCGCACTTCTTTGGACTCCACGGTGCAGGATCTGCGGGACACCCTCTCCACCGCGGGCAATGAACCCAGCCTTTCCCGCTATATGTTGCTTTCTGATCCCACCGGTGCGTCCGGAAGCATCGCGGATATAATCAGCTCACATAACGCTCTGTCTGAACTGGTGATCCATGTCCGCGAGACGGAGCAGTTTTGTTCCTCCATCGGCAGCTTTGGCATCAACGACCTGCCTTCTCAGCACTTTGCCAAAGATTTCGCAAACTCTCCGGACAGCATGGAAAGCTGGCTGCTTTCCATGCAGAACGTAACCGATGCCACCTATTGGACCAGTCCCGAAAAGGAGCATCCTGTCCACTTGTATCTGATCACACCGGTATTCTATTTACTCCAGTCCAACGGCTCCATCGCTACCAGAACCGCTTGCCTGGCCATCCGTCAGGATCACATCCGGAGCATCTTCCAATCCTCTCAGACCATGTCTGATGAAGGAATGCTGCTGCTCGACTCTACAGGAGCACCTTTAAGCAGGCTGACCTCCCGCGCTACTGACAGATACGTTTCCCAAGTCAGCCAGTACATACAGACCCACCCCGATATATATGATACCGGCTTTGCAGAGCTGGAGGACGCCAGACTTCTTGTATTCGCATCCCGCTCCTCCGTTACCGGTCTGACCTACGTCCGCTTTCTGTCCAAAGATATTGCCTACAGTGCACTGCAGCCCCAGAGCGTATTCTGTTTTGCTTTTCTTGCGCTGACCTTAATTCTTGGAATTGCCCTTGTGACGACCAATATCCGCCGTAAAAACCGTCCCATGCAGTTTTTGAGCAACTGGCTTCAGGGCCCTCAAAGCAGTGGCTGCGATACTGAACTACTTGCCGCAGCTTCCTCAAGCCCCATGCAGAACCTAGCGCAGCCTGCGCCTGCGGACAACTCCCGTCAGAACGGGATTGATCACTTGCTTGCGGAGCTGCTCAGCGGAGGCTTTTCCTCTGAATACACCTTCCGCGCCGCGTGTACGGAACTGAACATCCGTCTGGACAAACCATATTACGCCGTCAGCAGTCTTTTGATAGAAGAGGACAGTTCCGGTGCACAGACCGTAACCTTCGACCGGGTTTTTGATGTTATTCGTTCCGGACTCCCCGCCTGCTACCAGATGCGAGCCAAGGATTTTCTATCCGCCGGAAAGCTGGTTCTTGTGGTCAGCAGTGACAGCAACGACCCTGCACTGTATCAAAACACAATGCAGGAGATTATGACACGGCTTTTGGAGCAGGAACAGCTCACCGTTTCCATCGGTATGGGCTTCTTCTATCGTTCCTGCACAATGGTTGAAAGATCCTACCGGGACAGCATCAGGGCTTTGGATTACCGGCTGATCTACGGTAAAAACTGCTTGATCACACCGGACATTTCCGGCAGCAGCGCGCCGGAGTTATACAGCAGTTATCCCGACTACGAACTGGTTCAGCTAGATGCCTCCCTTTCTTCCCGCAATGCCGATATGACTGTAACCGCGGTTCGGCGGCTCCACGCTGCTGTAAAACTGAACAACAGCAATCTGAACATTCTCAAAAAGCTGATTCCCGATATTGTTTCCATATTAAAAAAACACAGCGATCTTTTCAATTCCGCCACGCCTGAGCTGCTGCCGTTGGCAGATACAGAAGCCTCTCTGGATCCGGGTGCTGTTGATTCCCTTTTCAACACACTCTCCGCGCAGTTGGTTTCTGCCCTTAATGTGCCCCCAAGGCCGGAACCCTTAATTCAAACCGATATTGGTGCCCAGCTGCTGGAATATATTGATGCTCACTGCCTATCCTATGATTTTCAAATTAAAAATATGGCAGAGCACTTTGCGATCTCTCCCCAATATATGCGCAAGCTTTTCAAGACACATACCGGTGTCAGCCTTTCTGAGTATGTTTCCAACAAGCGCTTGGAAACAGCATCCCATTTACTTTCGGCAACCGATATGAACCTGCAGGAAATTGTAGCTGAAATAGGAAACAGCGACATTTCCGGATTTGTGCGGTTCTTCAAACAAAAAACCGGCATGACACCAGGACAGTTCCGGAAGGCAAAAAAAGAACAGACCCAGGAAAGGAAGTAATTCAGCTATGAATGATTCCAGAAAAAACGCAATCCGTTCCATTGTAGCCGGTGCTGCCCGGGCCATCGCGGTGCTGTGCTCCACCGGACCGATCATGCAGATCTTTTTATCAAATTTGGGCTTTTCCAGCCGCTGGATCTACATTCACACCACCATTGTCTATGCAGCCAATGTTGTAACTATCTTCTTGGGCTCCCAGTGGGCCGATTCAGAAAATCTGATCAAACGAACGGTAATCGTAGAGATTCCCCAGGCACTGCTGTATCTGTGCTATATCCCCCTTTGCATCTGGAAATCCGCATCCTTGGCATCCTTTGTCATGCTGACAGCCATCTGCCTTTTGCAGTCTGTGTCCGTGGCGCTGTTTACCGTTTGTGGCTATAAGCTACCTTATTATATGTATAAGCCCTCGGAGTATGGCAGCGTTCTGTCCGTAAGCGGACTAGTGGCATCTACCCTGTCCCTATGCACCGGCCTCGTTATTTCCTGGCTGCGCACATTTCTTTCCTATTCTCAGTTAATGCTATACGCCTGCATTGCATCGGCAGTGCTGATCCTTTTGAGTGCTTTGCTGCACTGGCAGTACAAGCCCATTGTTTCTCTGGATTCCAAACCCAAGACCAACGAAAAAAAGCTGGTGATCCCCATTGAATCACTGCTGCGCTACCCGCTATTTTTCAATTTGATCCCTGCAAATTTCTTCCGGGGCTTCAGCTATGGCACCGTTTCCATCATGGCTACCATCGCGTTGGATCTTGGCCTGGGCGAAAGCATTTCCCTCTCACTGGTCTCAGTGCAAGCTGTAGCAACCATTATTGCGTGCCTTGGTTTTACCGTATTCTCTTCCAAATTGTCCCTTAGGGCTGCAATTCTTGTATGTACACTGACATATCTTCCCCTGCCTTTTATGCTGACAAAAAGCATACCTGTTTTCTATTTTGCTTTTGCAGCCGTGATTCTGGGCAGAACCTTCATCGAATATGCGGTCCCGTCGCTGATGCGCTATGTTGTTCCAGCGGAAATCGCGGGACCTTTTAATGGCTGGCGTATGCTTCTGCACAACGCAGGTCATATGTCTGCAACTGCCATCGCCGCCTTGATCCCTCTGGAATGGCTGCTGATCATTACAACAGTTCTTCAGATCATTACCGGTATTAGCTATTATCTGGCAAAAGATCTGCGGCAGGCAGATACCATTCACAAAGCCAATTACCTACCGAAGGGATGATTCCAATCCCTTCGGTTATTACTGCGCCCCCAAAGATTGTTTTGACGGCGGTGTGTATA
This sequence comes from Oscillospiraceae bacterium, assembly GCA_017408725.1. The sequence goes on along the minus strand of JAFQUA010000042.1, from coordinate 3,464 downwards.
CCTGTCCGGACCGCAGAATCTTCCCCCACAACCAATAAAAAGCATTGCCTTGGCATGCGGCTATCAAGACGCATACTACTTCAGCAATGCTTTTAAGAATCGTTATGGTGTTTTCCCAGCGGCATTCCGGAATCCGTAGAGAAAACAGATTCATTATTCTGCGATATGAACCAAGGTGCGGAATATCTCGGCTTCACCGGCTGCCCGTTCTTATTGCATTCCTATAAATACAGACATGAATGCAAACAGCACGATGGTCACCAGCGTCATAGCGGACAGCGCAGAGGACACGCTTACTCGTTCCGCAGGCTCATCGGCAAATATCGGGATTACATAGGGCGGTGGGAGAATCAGCATCAGAAGCATCGCTCCCTCAAAAAGCATACCGCCAAGTGCCAATCGGTTCAGCAGCACAGAGACAGCAAAGCATATCACCATAATTACCAGACGCATGGCAATAAACCCTGCCGTCTTCTTCCAAGGAATCTCCTTGATCACCAAATCATAACCAACGGTCAGTAAAATGATCATGCCTGTAGGCGCGGAAAGGAAATCCGTAGAGGCATTCAGCACACCGCTGACACCCCACTGCTCCAGTTTTCCGTAAAGACCGGTGGCGCCAATCAATACGCCGGCAGCAACCGCCCAAAGGATGGGCGTTGTGGCCATATCCTTGCCGATGGCCTTCCAATCCTGCTTGCCGGACAGTAGGATCTTATATAATGTAAACACAAACAGTGTCTGCCCGATATCCGGCAGGGCAAATTCAGAAACACTTACATCGGGGAATAGCAGCACAAACAGCGCATATCCCAGCATTCCAGCCTCGGAACCGGATGTCAAAAATGCGGACAAGCGCCCCTTGATCCGGAAAATACGGACTGCCAAAAATCCCAGTCCCAAAGCCAAACAGCAAACGCCAAACATCAGTGCCGGCAAAACAAGGGCAGCCGCAGAATACTCCGCTGTAGCAAAGGCATTCAGCAGTACAAAAGGCAGCGTCAGATTGATAACCACCTTTTTCAGCGCGTCCACGCCTTCCCGGCTTAGAAAATTGCGGGTTCGGCAAAGCATTCCCAACGACAATGCAAGGAATACCGGCAGTACCGTCTGGATAACTGTAATTATCTTATCCATGGCTTACTTAATAACACCCTTCTGCAGGATGATGTTTGCATAAATTGCGGTTTCTCCGGTCTGCAAAATGCAGTAGCAGTCTTTGGCCTCATCGTAGAACTTGAAGCGATCGATATTGCCCACAGCCTCAGCGCCGCGGTCATCATACTTGGCGATGATTGCCTTGTACTCGTCCCATACAGGGATCACCAGATCCTTATCGCAATCCATCTTCTCCATGAGAATGGCGGGCTGCTCCACATAGGTATCCAGTGGGAACACCTGCAAAATGGCCTCCAGAATCTCGGGAACGCCGTGACCGTCGGCACGGAGGAAGATGGCGTTCTTAGCCTTGGCCATGGATGCGCCGGGGAAATTGCCGTCGCCGATGCAGATGCGGTCGGAGTGGCCCATTTCAGCCAGAACCTTCAACAGCTCGGGAGAGAGGATCGCGGGAATATTCTTTAACATAACAGTAGCCTCCTGTATTATTGACTTTTTGATCAAAGGGATTTATGATTTAGAAAAACAAACCGGAGGTGCCGCATATGAATTTTGCAGCAGAAGTAGCCCGTTTTTCCAGAATTGCAGAGGAAAAGGGATTGGTCAACAGTCTGGAAGGAAATCTTTCCATGATCGACCGGGAAACCGGAAATATTTACATCACACCGTCTCACAAAATGAAATGCCTGCTGACCGAGAAGCAGATCTGCGTTGTAAACGAAACCGGCGATCAGATCGGCGGCACCGGCAAAAAATCCTCGGAATTCTTCCTTCACGAGGCCGCTTACCGGGCACGGCCGGACATCGGCGCTGTTTTTCACTGCCACAGCCCCTACTTAACAGCCTATGCCCTCAACTACCGGGATTTTAACACACCGGAAGACACCTTCCTCCACCAGATCTTCGGAAGCATCCAGTGCCTGCCCTTCGGCGAGCACGGCACCCACGCCATTCATCAGGGCATTGAAGAAGCCTTGACCGGACGGCCCGTTGCCCTATTGGGCGGTCACGGTGTCGTCTGCGTGGGAGAAGATCTGGAGGATGCCATTGGTCTTCTGGAAGCTGCGGAGAATTTTGCCAAAACCGTCTTTATCCGGGATAATGATAAATAAAAGCACCAGCAAAGGCCCCCTTGTGTAAAGGGGGCTGTCATTTGTGAAGTATGAGCAAATGACTGGGGGATTGTAACAACCCCTCCGCCCCTTCGGGGCACCTCCCCTTACACAGGGGAGGCTTTATTTGTACTTCCGAAAAGTGGCGGTCCTAAGGACCGCCACTTTATTGTTGCTTGATTAGTAAGCCTTGTACATGGGGCCGTAAGCGGCACATGCGCGGTAGTCAGCGCCTTCCTTGTCCATGCCAAATGCGTTCCATGCAGCGGGACGGAAGATGTCCTCAGTGGGAACGTTGTGCATGCACACGGGAATACGCAGCATGGAGCACATGGTGATCAGATCAGCACCGATGTGGCCATAGGAGATGGCACCGTGGTTGGCGCCCCAGTTGTTCATGACGTCGTAAGCGGTCTTGAAGGGGGAGCCTTCCTTGCCGTCGCAGCGAGGAGCAAACCAAGTGCAGGGCCAGGTGGGATCGGTACGCATCATCAGAGTCTTGGTTACATCGTCGGGCAGCTGAACAGTCCAGCCCTCAGCGATCTGCAGCACGGGACCCAGACCCTTAACCAGGTTCAGACGAATCATGGTAGCAGGCATTTCGGCACGGGTAGTGAAGGAGGAGGAGAATCCGCCGCCACGGAAGTAGCCGTTGTCAGCTGCGGGCCAGGTAGTAGCATCACACATCTTCTTGATGTCCTCGTCGGTAACTTCCCACCACTTCTTCATGATGCCGTTACCGTTTTCGTCCTTGCACTCACCGCAAGCATCCAGAGCGGTAGCGCCGGAGTTGATCAGATGGATGAAGCCGCCGTTTTCCAGAGCCTTGCCTTCGACCTTGTAGCCGGAAGCGCGCTCGCAGGCCTCGGGGGACCAGTAAGTACGAACGTCAGAGAACATCTGAGCGCGGTTGGTCAGAAGCTTCATGAACAGCATGCCAAGACCGTTCAAAACGTCGTTCTCAGTAGCCAGGATGTAGGGCTCACGGGCGCCGTTGTGGTCGAAGGTGGAGTTCAGCAGAGCTTCGGGGAAGTCGCAGTTGGGATAGAAGTCAGTCCACTGCCGCTGACCCTGGAAGCCGCCGGCGATCGCATTGTGGCCCACCATTTCTTCTTCACGGCCTTCGGGCAGGTTGGGATTGCCGTTGAACAGGTCCTTGATGATGCAGTACATCTTAGCCAGGAAGTCCCACTGCTCGGCCTTCTTCTCATCAGAGGTCTTAACGAAGTCGGG
>JAFQUA010000041.1 GCA_017408725.1 Oscillospiraceae bacterium | reverse complement strand
GTTGGATGCGACTATGTCAGGCGAAGCATACCCTATTTTTCCTTGTATGCCGCTGCCGCACTGACAACTAACTCACAGACTTAACACATAACCCCCAAAATTCCCCAAATAGAATCTTGCCAATATTTACTTGACACATACCTGGCTTAGTGTAAACATTGATTTTATGCAACAAATATGCTACGATTATTGAAAGGAGGGATGACTATGTACAATTCTGTTCCCGTTTTGGAATACAAATGTCCCTGCTGTGACGCAGGATTAAAATTTGAAGCAGACGCGCAGAATCTGTCTTGTGAATACTGTGGGAATTCCTTTGATCTAGATGCTGTAATAGTCTATAACGAAGATAACACTGCAACAGAATCCTTCAACTGGACTGAATCGGAATCTTCCAATTGGACGGACGATGAACAGATGCACATTCAAAGCTTTCAATGCCCCTCCTGCGGAGGCGAAATTCTGACAGATGATACGACAGCCGCTACCTTCTGTCCCTACTGCGAAAATCCTGCCATCATGACCGGCAGAGTATCCGGTGGACTAAAACCCGATGCCGTGATTCCCTTTAAAACCGCAAAAAAGGATGCACAAACTGCATTTTTAAAACTATGCAAAAGTAAGCCCCTTTTACCAAAAGATTTTTCCAATCAGCAGCGGCTCGAAAAAATCACCGGCATGTATGTCCCCTTCTGGCTGTATAACTGTTCCGGCAATCAAGAAAGTCGATACCGGGCAACCCGGGTACATTTATGGTCTGATTCCCGCCACAACTACAAAAGAACCGATTATTATCTTTTGACCCGTGCAGCAAGGGCAAGCTTTGACAACATTCCTATGGACGGTTCCTCAAAGATGGATAATGCCATCATGGAATCCATTGAACCCTTTGATTATACGCAGATGGTCGATTTTGAAACAGTTTACCTTTCCGGATACTTGGCCGACAAATATGATGTAGAACACACTGCAGGCAAAGAGCGCATCCGGCAACGGGTTGGCAGCACGCTGGACGATCAGATTCGTGCCAGCATGATCGGTTATGTTACAACCATTCCCCTTCAAATGCAGCTGAACATTGAACACAGCAAAGCTAAATATGTTCTTCTCCCGGTGTGGATGCTGCACAGCCGTTATAAAGATAAAACCTATGTGTTCGCAATGAACGGTCAGTCCGGTAAAATGACCGGCACATTCCCCATCTGCCCCAAAAGAAGCGCCGCGTGGTTTGCGGGAATCTGCGCGGGAGTTGCCGTAGTGGCAACTCTGATCCAGTATCTGGCGCTGTAAGGAGGGATTAAAATGAAACGAATCATTCTTGTAGTTTTGGTCCTAAGTTTGATTATATCCCTTCCCTGCACAGTTTCTGCGGTAAATACAAAGGTTATTGATGAACCCGGTCTGCTTTCATCTTCCGAGGTACGAAAACTTAGCGAAATAGCACAGACTTTGGCAGACAACTATGAGATTGATGCTGCAATCGTCATCGTAAACTCTCTTAACGGCAAAACCGCCCAGGCTTATGCCGATGATTATTTTGATTATAACGATTACGGCGTCGGCAGTAATGACAGCGGTGTACTGCTTCTGGTTGCCATGAAAGAGCGTGAATGGTATGTAAGTACCCACGCAGAAGGTACGGCGGCTGTAACCAATAATGAGATTGACATTCTAGACGAAGATATGGTCGATTATCTTTCGTCCGGTGATTATTACGACGCCTTTGCCATTTATTTAAATTTTTTGGAATTGGAATTTGAACACTACCGCACCTATGAAAGCGGGTTTACCCTTAAAGGTTTAGGAACCCGTCTGCTTACAGGTCTTTTCATTGGCTCAGTAATCGCCGTTATCGCACTTTTGATCATGCGCAGTAAAATGAACACAGCAAAGCAGCAATCCGGTGCGGGCTCATACATGGTAAACGGATCTTATGATCTTTACCGTTGTCAGGATATTTTCCTATACTCCAAAACAACAAAAACACCCAAGCCGCAGAATAACTCCAGTAGTAGCACCCACCGCAGCAGTTCCGGCCGCAGTCATGGCGGCAGGGGCGGCAGATTCTAATATAACATAAAGGAGAAATCATTATGGGTCTTATCAAAGCAGCACTTGGCAGCATTTCCACCGTACTTGGCGATCAGTGGAGAGAATATTTCTACTGCGAAGCAATGCCTGAAAACATACTTGTCAGCAAAGGCAGCAAGCGCGTAAGCGGCAAGAGCAGCAACACAAAAGGTTCTGATAACCTCATCTCCAACGGATCTGTGATTGCCGTTAACGAGGGTCAGTGCATGATGATCGTTGAACAAGGACAAATCGTGGAATTTGCCGCCGAGGCCGGCGAATACACATGGGATTCCTCTACAGAGCCCACTGTTTTTTACGGCGGTCTCGGAAACGGTCTGAAAGGCAGCTGGGAAACGCTGAAACGCCGCTTTACCTTTGGTGCCGATACTGCCAAAGATCAGCGTGTTTACTTCTTTAACCTCAAAGAAATCATTGGTAACAAATTCGGAACTCCCGCGCCCGTTCCTTTCCGTGTTGTAGATCATAATATCGGTCTGGATGTGGATATCTCCATCCGCTGCAACGGTGAGTATTCCTATAAGATAACTGACCCCATGCTGTTTTACAAAAATGTCTGTGGAAATGTTGATGGTGATTATACTCGTGACCGGATCGACAGCCAGCTGAAAACCGAATTCATTACCGCATTGCAGCCCGCATTTGCTAAAATCTCCGCAGCCGGTATCCGCTACTCCGCTCTGCCCGGTCATGCGAATGATATGGCAGATGCAATGGATAATGCGCTGACCGCCAAGTGGGGTGCGCTTCGTGGAATCAGTGTTGTTTCTGTCGGTATCAACTCCGCAACCGCTTCCGCCGAAGACGAAGCCATGATCAAAGAACTGCAGAAGAGTGCCGTCTTCCGTAACACGAATATTGCCGCCGCGCATATGGTTCAGGCACAGGCTGAGGCAATGAAGTCCGCAGCCAAGAACGAAAATGGTGCCATGATGGGCTTTATGGGCATGAATATGGCCCAGAACGCAGGCGGAATGAATGCTAACGCACTGTTCCAGATGGGTCAGCAGGAAGCCGCAAAAGCCCCTGCAGAAAACGGTTGGAAATGCAAGTGCGGCACGATTAATACCGGTAAATTCTGTACCGAATGTGGCGCTGCCGTCGGCTGGACCTGCTCCTGCGGCGCAGTCAACAAGGGTAAGTTCTGCTCTGAGTGCGGCGCAAAAAAGCCTGTAAACGAGCCCCTTTACCGCTGTGACAAATGCGGCTGGGAGCCGGAGGATCCCAAAAATCCCCCGAAATTCTGCCCCGAATGCGGCGACCGCTTTGACAGCAACGATGTTAAATAAACAAAGATGCCCCGGCCATTGGCCGGGGCAAAACTTATACTCTTCTGTCTGTAAGGCTTTTCGCAAGGGTGATAATGTACTCCGTATTCTCAAAAACGGAAAGGGCGTCAATTGCGTAATTCGTATACTTCTGCACCAGTTCTTCGCACTTTTCAAGACCGTAAAGACGGACAAAAGTATTTTTATTAACATCCGTGCCGACGCCTTTTCCCATTTCCTCTTTAGTTCCGATTACATCCAGCATATCGTCACGGATCTGGAACGCAAGACCGATCCCGGCAGCAAACTGGCAGGCTGCGTCAAACTGCTCCTGGGTTGCGCCACCGGCCAGAGCGCCCATAGCGCAGGCAGCGCTGATCAGCTTCCCCGTTTTTCTGGTCTGAATATCCAGAACCTCTTGCTCAGAAAGAAGCCGTTCCTCGCTGTTGATATCCAGCACCTGACCGCCTACCATACCCAGCGAACCGGCGCAGCCGGACAAAATACCAATGGCGTCTGCCATGGCTTCACCCTCCAGCCTTGCAGTAGACGCAACACTGAACGCATCCGTCAGCAGAGCATCACCGGCGAGAATGGCCATGGCCTCACCATAGACCTTATGATTGGTGGGTCTGCCACGGCGGAAATCATCGTTGTCCATGGCAGGCAAATCGTCATGGATTAAACTGTAGGTATGGATCATTTCAACAGCCGCAGCAAAAGGTGTTGCCTTTTTCCAATCCGCACCGCACATACGGCAGAATTCAAAAGCAAAAATTGGCCGCAACCGCTTGCCTCCGGCAAGCAGACTGTATTTCATTGCGTCAAGCAGCACCTGCTGGGGTTCCTGACCGTATGCGGAATATAGGTTATTCAAGTAATTTTCAATATGATCCCGATATTCACCGGATCTTTGTTCAAGGTTCATCCGCAAAATCCTCCATCACAGGAGTACCGTCGGCACTCTTGATCACCTTCTGCACTTGAATTTGCGCTTCATCCAGAAGCTTACCGCAGGAGCGGACAAGCTCCGTACCCTCCTGAAACAGCTTCAAGCTTTCGTCCAGAGCAACATCTCCCCGCTCCATGGCGCGGACGATCTGCTCCAGCCGCTGCATAGAAGCTTCAAATGTCATATTCTTCTCACTCATTTGGTTTCTCCTTTCCGGTCACGGTGGCACTGATTTTGCCATCGTTGAAAGAAATTCTGATATTATCACCGATTTTGATCTGTTCGGTACTGCGAAGTGTCGTATTATCCTCACCTTGGGCAATTGCATAGCCGCGGGACAGAACCTTCAGCGGGCTCATGGCATCCAGCTTTGCGGTCAAAGACACAAAACGTTGCGATTCACGATCCAACGCCCTACTTTGTGCCCCTGTCAATCGATGAGAAAGGATTTCCAAATCTTTTCGCTTGCGGTCAATATAAGCTGTAGGCGACAGCAACGCCGGACTTGCGGAAAGAACCTTCAGATGCTGACGGGCGTTTTTCAACTGCCGGTTCAAAGCCGATGCCATTGACTGGTACATACTATCCAGCGTCTGACGCAAGGCATCTTGATCCGGTACTGCCAGCTCCGCACCGTTGGAAGGCGTTGCCGCCCGCAGGTCCGCAACATAATCAGAAATCGTTACATCCGGTTCGTGTCCCACTGCGGATATAACAGGAATTTCAGATTCGTAAATTGCATAGGCCACACGCTCATCGTTAAAGGCCCACAGATCTTCAATAGAACCACCGCCCCGCCCGACGATCAGCAGATCCGCAAGCTGAAAGCGGTTGGCATAACGAATAGCACCAACGATCTCCGGAGGTGCTTCAACGCCCTGTACCCGAACCGGAAACAAAAGCACACTGCAAAGCGGATACCGTTTACGCAATATCCGGAGCATATCATGAACTGCAGCACCAGCAGAACTGGTGATAATACCGATGGTACGCGGGTATGCAGGGATCGGTTTCTTGTGGGCAGGATCAAACAGACCTTGTGCCGATAGTTTTTCCTTTAGCTGCTCAAAGGCAACATGCAGATCACCGATGCCGTCAACAGTCATGCCCGTACAGTAAAGCTGATAGGCACCGTCACGGGGATACACGGAAATTCTGCCCATAGCGACGACCTTCATGCCATTTTCAGGATGAAAGCGCAGGCGGAACGCATTGCCTTTGAACATAACACACTTCAGCGCACCACCTTCATCTTTTATTGTAAAATAATGGTGACCGGAAGGATATAGCTTGTAATTGCTGATCTCGCCTCTGATAGCAACGGATGTCAGCAGCGAATCCGCATCCATCTTGTGTTGAATGTATTCATTGACCTGCGTAACGGAAAGGATCTCACTTACCATTAGCACCCTCCCCCAGCCGTGCAGCAAGAACCGCTACTCCCATCGCGTTGTCCGTTGAAAATTGGGGCTGCGAAAATACACAGTTTAATGGCGCAACCAGCTGTCGAAGCATGGAATTCGATGCCACACCGCCAGAAAAAACGACTTCCATGTGCGGATAACGTTTCAGTGCATTCTCCGTGGCTTTGTACACAGCCGTACATACACAGCGCAGGGCATACGCTGCAGTATCCGCAGCAGTATGGGATTCATGATACTGCTGCACCTTGTTTTGCACGCCGGACAAAGAGAATTCCATATCGGGACACTTTACGCGAAAAACATCTTTGATTGATGACTCAGCGCTCAGCGCGTCCAAATGTTTACCGGAAGGAAAAGGAAGCTGCAACAGCTGCCCTGTCCGGTCGATCAATTGACCGGCGGAGATATCCGTAGTTCCGCCAATTCGGGTGCACTGGACATTCTTCCCCTCTGGCTCTACCAGAAGCAATTCCGTTGTGCCGCCGGAAAGATGCCATGCAAGATGCGGTTTGTCCATCAGATCCAGCCTTCCTGCGCTCCACAACGATGCAGCAACATGGCCCTGCTGGTGGGAAACCTCAAACAAAGGCACACCCAATGCTTCCGCAAGAAGCTTCGCGTGGCTGTATCCCACCATAAAGCAGGGCATATAGCTTCCGTCCACCGCTCTGGGGCGGGTCGACACACCAACTGCTGTGATCTCGGACTTATTTACATGGGAAAACAGCCTGACGGAAAGCTCCGGCAGGCTTTTAATATGCGCAAACACCGCGTCAGACTGACGCAGGCCAAGCTCTCCCTGCTTAACTGGAAGCAGACGGGAGCAATTTTCACCACCATTGCCGTCAAAATAAGCAATCGAAGTGGTATAATTGCTGGTATCAAAACCGATCACATACATTACGCTTCCTCAGTAGGCAGGCTTCTGGCAAAGGATCCCAGAATACCGTTTACAAATGCACCGGTATCGTCACCGTCATACTTTTTCGCAATGCGGACAGCTTCAGATGCGGCTACGCCGGTAGGAACATCCGCAACATACAAAATCTCAAAAATCGCAAGCTGCATGATCGTTCTGGCGAGTCTGGAAATACGCGAAACATCCCAACCGATGGAATACTTCTGAATTTGTTCATTCAAATCATCCAAACGGTTTGTCACGCCGGAAACAACATTGTCGATGTATGCCATCTGCACCTTGCTGGGGCGATCTGCGTATACATCATTCTCAGTGGAAAGCTTGCTGTAGTATTCCTTGTCCAGACGGGCTGCGATGAGCTGATCCGGTTCCTCACCGGTAAAGGTCTGGGAATAAATCAAATGTACCGCCAGTTCTCTGGCGTTGGCTCTAGTCATAACGGCTCCTTACTGGCGGACGATCCCGCAAACATTAATATTCACAGACGCAACCTTTGCGGCAGTCATAGACTCCAAATGGCTTGTAACAGACTCTTGAACAGCCTGAGCCACTGCAACAACACTCTGACCGTAACCGATCAATACATCACAATCAACGGTAAGAGAATTATTTTCGGCAACGGCAATTTTCATTCCCTTGCCCCAGTTTTTCTTGCCGAACATGTCCGCAATGTCCGCACCGGGCTTTACACTCAGACTGACAACGCCTTCCACCTCTTTAACGGACAGGGCGATGATGGATGCAATAACATCCTCAGAAATCATAACCGTGCCGTTTTCCTGGATATGGGTAATATACTGCTTGTTTTCAGCCATGGAAGCTTCCTCCTATACAATTCATGCACACTATGGCACTATACTTTTTGTTAGTATACCAAAAAAATACCACTAAGTCAATGTATAATGTATTTCAGAAAAAATGAGGACAGCATGCGCTGTCCTCCGGCATTTATTGCACTTCTACAACACGGATATCTGCCATAGTAAAACCGGTCTGGGTGATCACAATATCCGCAATCACAGCCACATCCTCCTGCTGCATACCGCCCTCAGGAGATGCCACCGCAACAGAGATCCCCTCATCTGACATATAAGCCACGCAGTCAGTATAACCCTTTGCAATGATCAGGCTTTCGATCTGTGCCTCACACAGTGCGGTTTGGACAATCTGCTCCAATTGGGCGTTAGACGCCTCAGACTGGGATCCATCTCCGTAAGCCATGGCTTCCTGCAGCAGGTTCACCGCACTGTCTCTGGCTTCCTGACGGGAAAGCCGAACAGCGGCAAAATAATCTGTAATCGTATTTTCGCCGGTTCCGTCGTTATAATTTAGATTATCCGCGTCCAGTACAAGCCCATCCTCAGACAACACTTTCTGCGCATCCAGCGTATCCGTCAAATTATCAACATTTTCCGCATTCGTATACATCCAGTTCATGTAAATTCCGGCGCACACCACCAGAAGCACTGCAGCCGCAATCATGTTTTTCTTCCAATTATTCATTCAAATTGCCTCCATTCATTTCATTTTTAATACAGAGATCCGGTCTGCACCCAAACCGGTGACTTTAGATACCGCTTCCACGATCGCCAAGCGAACGGCAGACCGGTCAGCACCCTGACAAACAACGATTGCACCGAGGTATACCGGCGGGTTTACCTGCTGGATCAATCCGTTTTGGCCTCGATCTGAGCTTGTAATAATTACGGTTTCGATCCGTGTGGAGCCATTTTCGACACCGCTGATATCTTCATCTGTCTGATAGATCGTCTTTTCTCCGTAAGCAACGGTAAGCATAACCTCAACTTTTCCCGCACCTTGGATGTGACTCAAGATCTGCGCAAGTTCTTCCGACATATCCGAACTCTCCTGTTTTTCTGCCTGTATTGAAACTTGACTCTGCGTTTCCTCCCGTTTTCCGGGAATCAGCATCAACGCCAGTCCCACTATCAGAACCAGAATGGCAAACCGATACTGTTTTACAGCGCCAAGGGCTTTCTTTTGAAATCCTATCCAGTCCATAACTGATCCTCCAATGCAACACCAAGCTCATCAGCAATGATACTACTCAGCTGCTTTTTACCGTAGGGTGAAATGCTGCCTTTGATGAGAACAGTGCATGGTACCGGCAGTTCGGAGCCATCCACCCTCACCTCCACACTCAGCTCCGCGCCAAATGACTTGGCTTTGTCCAAGATATATGCTTCGGTTTTTGACTTTATGATAGCTTGCAGTGCATCTTGAGCATCCTTTTCTCCGGAAGCCACCGCACTGTCCGCGCTGACAGAAACATCACCGAAAAAGCCACTGATATCACCAATCTGCATATCCACCCACGGACTCACAAAGCAAAATATCATAAAGATTCCTGTCATAAGTTTTATGGTCGTACCCAGTGCACCTTTTTTACCGGTCAGTCTGTTTATGATGCCACACAAGACCGCAGCGCATATCAGACGCAGCATATAACTGCGGATCCATGCCACTACCCCACCCCCTTCATAAAGCAAACCGTGCTGATTAGCAGTAAGATACATACCGCGCCCGTCATAGCCAGCAGCAGCCCCATGGCGCCTGAAAAATCACGGATCAGATCAGCAGGCTGTTTACTGCCAAAGGCCACGCACAAGGCACCCGTTCCCTTCAGAAGAAGATACTGTACGCCAATCTCCAGAAAAGGTGCGATCCAAACAGCAATCAAAGCGATTATGCCGTAAATTCCCGCTGCATTTTTAAGGACACCCGCACTGATCAACACCGATTCCGATGCATCCGCCATAAGGCCGCCAACTACGGGAACCATACCGGATATGGCCATTTTTGTTACCTTCAAGGCAGCCGCGTCTGTTGTCCCGCTGACCACTCCGGTGATTCCCATGTAGCCCGTAAATGCATACAGTATGATCTTTAAAAACCATATTACAAGCCATTTTACAAGGTCCCTAAGCTTTTGCAGCAGTTCATTGCCGATCGCCCCGGTTGCAACCGCAAGAATCAAATACCCATAGCACATCGGCACCAGAAGCCCTGAAACGGCACTGCACAACAATGCGTTAAATGCGGCTGTTCCACCATAGAGAGCCGCTGATGTCGTTGCTCCTCCTTGTGCAGCCAGTGCCGCGGTCATAACGGGCAGCAGCAGTTTCCCATACTCGCTTAGCTCTGTCACTGTCTGCGAGCTTAACTGAATAAGGCTTCCTGTTTGATATAGCAAAATCCCGGCTATCCCCAATGTAGCTACAAGTTCCAAAACCCCTTTATTCTTTTCGGAGATTCCTTGAACAACCGACACAAGAAGAACCACTGCAATCAGAGAAACGCATGTCCTGCAGGCATTTGCAATACTTGGCTGCAATTTACCTATCGCACTTGAGACGACCTTCCAAAGTCCCTGTCCGAAGGTTTCGATCTGTGCAGGCATCAGTTCTTTCGCGGATCCAGGCACCTCCGGAGCTGTGTAATCCAAGGCACGAACGGGAATCACAAGGATACTGATAAACAGCGCAATCATGACCAGTTTTCTCATACTTCCCCCAACATCTTTTGAATCATGTCCATCAAAGCCCGCAAAAGCGGTAGAGAGAGCCACAATACTACCGCGATTGCCAGAATATGAACCGCTTTTCCAAGTGCACTGTTACCGCAGTCTGCGCAGATCAGTGCGGCAATTTCTGCGACAAGACTGACGCCAACTGCTTTTAAAAGGATCCGTACCATATCAGAGTCTAATGAACCGAGAGTTTGCAGTTCCTTAACAAAGTCCAATACCGGTTCCAGATATGTAATTACAACGGTTATCACCATACAGCAAACCGCTGCCGTCAAAAGTAAAGCCATATCTTTCCCCTGCTTATTCAGCAGTACAGTTAAAAGAACTGTCAATAATACACCTGCCGCAATACGAACAAACTGGTCCATCAGAAATGAAATAGTGTTTTGACCAGATCAAACAGGTCAGCAATTTTTTGCGCAATCAACATTAATACAACCACAAGTCCAGCCAGTGTTGTCATCGTTGCCTGTTCCTCTCGTCCGGAGCGGGACAACACCTGATTCAAAATAGAAACGATGATGCCGATTGCAGCAATCTTAAATATAAGGTCAATATCCATATGTCAAATAAGTAAAATCGCCAGTGCCGCACCGGCGCATAAACCCAATGTTTCATAGCTTCTAACGCGCTGCGGTCGCTGCTGTTCCATCTGCGTTACCGCTAACATACAGTTACTGCGAACAGATTCCAATCCACGCAATTGCCCTTGAAGGTCAAACACACCCAGATTTTGACCCAGTGCCCTTAAATACTCCACCGTCTTTTTGGGAAGTTCCGGTGTGTTGTTTAGCGCAACCGTCATGCAGTATGCCGCATCCGGCGCCATCTGACCGTCCAATTCCTTTGCAAAATTAAAAAATAGCCTCTGCATACTTCCGGTCAATATCTCTGCCGTCTTTTTAGAAAGCACTGACAGTGTGGTTAATCTGTATTCCAGATCCGATTCCATGTATTCCAAAGCTTTTACAAGCTGACGAAGAGACTCAAGTTCCCGCTTATAATTCCATGCCATCAAAAAGCCAAATCCTCCGCTGCCTGTAATAATCAAAATCGCTCCGATCCATTTATAATTCATAATCTCATCCTTTCCATTTTCCAGGATTTATCCGGTTTCAGCAAAATCAGAGAATCAAAAATGCTACTTTGTACAAGTGGTGCATATACAGGCCTGCTCACAAGATCATACTTGTCCGCAGCATGCGCCGTAGCAATCAGCTTTACACCGCACCACCCGGCCTGGACAAGTGCATCGCAGTCCTCTTGGGCAGTAATCTCATCGACTGCAATGTATGCAGGACCCATAACGCGCAATGCCATCGTGATCCCATGCTTTTTTGAGCAATTTGTCAGAACATCCAATTTTTGACCGTTTGAAAATCCGCAGCCCAAAGGAAATACTTCCCCACGCTCGTCCACCAATGCTACAGCCTCTTTCTCCGAAAGCTGCCGCACAATATCCCGCAGCATTGTCGTTTTTCCGCTTCCGGGCGGACCAATGATCAACAATGAACCATGCTCCGGTTTAAGCTGTGGTGCGATTCCAACAATATCTCGTGCAACACGGATGCACAGTGATGTCACATTTCGTATTCCTGTCATACCCCCGTCTTGTACTACACATTCCCCGCACAAACCGATCCTGTGGCCCCCCGCCGCTGTAATATAGCCGTAACGTATGGTACTGGCTGCCCATGGAGAATATTTACTGGCCGTGTTTACCACAAAATTTAAATCAGCCTGGGTTACTGTGCTTTTGAGCCATATACATCCCGTTTGTAGAACCAATTCCACTGGCCTGTCCAACCGGAGTCGGATCTCCTGTAAGTATTCCCCTCCGGGTTTGTCCACTTCATACCGTATGTGCGACGGCAGAATTCCCAGTAATTCTTTCCAAGCACATTTCATTTGCATCACTCCTGCAAAAGACTATGCGCCGGTCAGAAAATTAATACCGACCGGCGCAAAAAACCGGCAGCCAAAAGGCTGCCGGTGCGGTGTGAATTAGTTTACTTTAATTTTAATTAAGCGAACAATGACCGGTGCAAGCACAATATTGACCGCAAGCTCGATCAAAAAGTTGGTTCCCGCCAGTCCAAGGAACATATACTCAGCAACATTCTCAAAGCCCAGTTCTGCTCCCCATTGTGCAACAGTTTCAAGAAAGAACAGCCAGCAGCCAATCAAGAACACACCGGTATTGGCAATGGGGCAAATAATCGCTGCAGCAAACACACCAACGGTTTTGTTGATCTTCCCAAGGAACTTATACAGAATACCTGCGGTTACACCGCAAATGACACCTTTCATAAGTACGACTCCAACCGTTGCCAGGGGATCAATTGCCAAAAAGGCTGCAGCGTCACCGGAAAACAGAACTGCCGCGCCAAAAGCAAAGCCCAACCATCCACCGGCTTTCCAACCATACACTGCCGCTCCCACGACAATGGGAACAAGAACCAGTGAAATGGAGAACAAAGTGCCGAATTTGATACCGCCGCCCAGAAACTGCAGTACCACGACAATAGCGGTAAACAAGCCAATGCCTACCATGTTTTTTGTTTTATTATTCATGATTTACCTCCTTGCTGTCGCTCCGGCGATCCGGATGCGATGCAAAATATTTATCTACAACGGTTACCCGTTACAGATCAAAACAGCTCATCGGGGACCGCTTCATCTTCACAGTTCAGATCATCAAATTCCATCTGTTCGGACTGTCCTCCACGCATTGCCTGCCACTTTTCCTTTGTGATCAAAATGGCTCTGGGTTTACTGCCCTGGAAAGGACCAACGATCCCCTTCTCCTCCATTTCATCCACGATTCTGGCCGCGCGGGCATATCCCAGCTTCAACCGGCGCTGGAGCATGGAAACAGACGCCTGACCGGTTTCCAGGATCACATCCACCGCAGCCGGCAGCATCTCATCCCCGTCCAGTTCTTCGGCATTCGGCTCCGGTTCGGACACGGAAGGCTTGCTGTTACCCGTCTGTGCTGCCTTCTTTTCGATTTCCTCCAGAACCTGCTGGTCATAAGATGTATTGTAGTTCTCTTTTACATAAGAGGCAACCGCCTCGACCTCCGGATCACTTACGAAGCAGCCCTGAACACGCAGGGGTTTTCCGTTACCGATAGGTGCATAGAGCATGTCACCCTTGCCAACAAGTTTTTCCGCTCCCTGTGTATCCAGTATAATCCGGGATTCCATAGCAGATGCGACAGCAAAGGCTATACGCGAAGGAATATTTGCTTTCATAAGGCCCGTAATAACATCCGCAGAGGGTCTCTGGGTCGCGATAATCAAGTGAATGCCCGCGGCACGGCCCATCTGGGCAATGCGGCAGATCGATTCTTCCACTTCCTTTGCGGCAACCAGCATCAAGTCCGCCAGCTCGTCAATAATAACGACCACTTGGGGAAGCTTGGTGCCTTCCTGCTCTGCTTCCACGATGCTGTTATAAGACTCAAGGTCGCGCACACCGGCATCAGACATCGCCTTATAGCGGCGCATCATTTCCGTAACCGCCCACTGCAAAGAACCGGCTGCCTTTTTAGGATCGGTAACAACAGGGATCAACAGATGAGGAATTCCGTTATAAATTCCCAGTTCCACCATCTTCGGGTCAACCATGATCAGCTTAACATCCTCAGGACTTGCCTTGTACAGCAAGCTGATGATGATAGAATTCATGCACACAGACTTACCGGAACCGGTTGTACCCGCAATCAGCATATGAGGCAGCTTTGCGATATTTCCCACAATACAGCTGCCGCCGATATCCTTACCGACCGCAAAGGAAGATTTGGACTTGGCTTTGTTGAACTCATTGGAGTCGATAACTTCCCGCAGGGAAACCGTTGTTACCGCACGGTTCGGCACCTCAATACCTACCACCGAGATCTTACCGGGAACCGCGGCAATACGAACACCAGAAGCACCCAGGCTCAACGCAATGTCATCTGCGCAGGTGGTCAATTTATTCAATCGGACACCCTTATCAAGCTCCACTTCGTAGCGAGTAACACTGGGTCCTCGGGTCACATTGATTATGTGCGCCTCGATCTTAAAGCTTGCAAGCGTTTCATTGAGGCGACGGGTATTCTCCCGCATTTCCATTGTGCCATCCTGAGCGCCGTAAGGAGAGCTCTTAAGAAGATCAATGGGAGGGAAACAGTACTCCACGCGTTCGGTTGCTTCCGCTTGCGCAATCTCTGCTGCCACCTGGGCGGCGGATTCTTCAGCATCTCTGGCTGTCACCTTTGGCTGCTTCATCTGGGGGACTGGCTCAGCAGCAGGCTTACTTTCAATAGCAGGCGCCACAACCTCTTCTTTTTCAAACAGAAGCATTTCCGGCTGAACCGGCTCAACATCAATGGTATTTACGGGCTTTGCCGCAGGCTTGGGGCTCAGAATCAGATCCACGTCCGCATCATCTGCAACCGCGTTCTTCGCCGCAGCTACGGGCTTTTCCACATCTGCCTCAATTTGAAACATGAAGTCATTTTCCTTACGGCGGGTCTTATGCTTTGGAACAGGCTTCGTATCCGCTTCTTCCTCTTCTTCAAGAAGTTCAAATTGCTCCCGCTCCTCTTTCAGGCGGCGTTTATTTTCCACATATTCAATGCGCTTGTTCGCAAGATGGTTAACAACAACCGCCGCAGGCTCCGGAACCTCCTCCACCTCATCTTCCCAATCTGCTCTGGGACGATTTTGAACCGCACGGATGATGCTGGGGATCGTGATCTGGAAAGATGCCAAAAGTGTAAAAATCGCGGCAAAGACCAAAATGATATACGAAATTACCTTTCCGCAAAGCCACTGCAGCAGCAATGCGATACCTCCGCACAGCAAGCCGGCTGTGGTCCCATCCGCACCGCCTTGGAACAGAGATACTAGCACTGAAAAGCCGGCGGGCAGCTGTGCCGTATCCATTCCCAGCTGGGAAATAAGACCGCAAATCAGCACAAAGCTGATCAAACAAACGCTACGCAGCAAAATGGGCCGTTTGCCGCTAAATGCCTGAATGGTAAATAAGTACAGCAATGCTGGTATGGCAACATAGAAGCTTGTCCAACCGATCAAACCAAGCACAAATTCCTGAAACAGCTTTACCAGTGCCCCATCCGGTTGAAGAAAGATCACCAGAAAGAGCACAAAAAGTGCCAGACAGATCAAGGATGTGACGAGACGGAAAGGAATCAGGATCTTGTCCTCCTGCTTCTTTTCATTCCCCTTTTTAATTCTCGAATTTTGCGCAGACTTAGAAGCAGATGCCTTGTTCTTTTTCGCCAAAGCAGCCTTTTCTGCCTGAGACTTAGGCTTTTGTTCCGCCATAGGGATCCCTCCTCTTAAATTGTCAAGTATAGCGCAAATGTAAGCAGCGCAGTACCCCAGCAGTAGTATGCAAAACCGGAAAAACCGGTTTTGACCGCCAGAAAACGCAGAAGCAATATACCGAAATACGCTCCGGCGCAGGAAGCCGCCGCCGCAAGAAAGTAGTAAACCAGCAAGCCAAAAGACATAACTGACTCTACAAGGTATATGGCATAAATATCAAAGCCGATCAGGATAACCAACACGGGAATACACAGCAGAAGCGCAATATCCGCTGTATAGCGACCATCACCACCGCGAATCCTGCCGCAGCTGATCAATGCACCCATTCTCGAAATACCCGGAACGACACCAAGTGCTCCTCCAAGTCCAATCAGCAAGGAATCCAATGCAGATATCCCTTGGGAGCTTTTGTTGCCACTCCGGAAAAACTGCGGTAAAAACAGAATCAGACCATTAACAGCCCAGAGAAGTGCCAATACCCAAAGCTTTTGATTCAGCTGCTGTGTTTTCGTAAACAGGATAAAGGCCAACAGCATCGGAATTGAAGCAGTTTTTAGCACCTTAATATCCATTAATGCGAGCTTATCCGGCTGACGTCTTCGCCGCTTTGCAGGTACAGAGGCGATCTTACGTTCCCGGGACAGCCGTCTCAACTGGGATCTGCAGCTAAAGATGAGTACTGCAAGCCCACAAATGTGACAGATCAAACGAAAGCCGAGTAATTCACCGCCCGCACCGGTCATGCAAGAAAACAAATGTTGGTGCGCATCGGCAGAGACGGGCAGGAATTCCGCAAAACCGGAAAGAAAACCAAATACAAGGCTATGAATCCAGTTCCATTCCAAGCCTATCCCTCCTTTGCATAAGTTTACACCTTATGATAACATATTTCTCCTTAGATTTCCACCCCACTTTTAAAAAAATATCATTATCTGTCCGTTTGGCAGTTCTTTTTATTCTTATCGATCATTTTATGCAGTGCTGACAGCGCGTCATTCAATCCGCCAAGCTTATCGATCAGTCCGGAAGCCACCGCCTCTTTGCCATAAAGGATCGTGCCAACATCCGTAGCCATTTCTCCGGTGGCCATCATATAGTGCTCAAAGTCGCTTTTTGAAATCTTAGAGTTGGATGTGACAAACTCTGCAATCTGCTCCTGAATCCGCTGAAAATAACGGAAAGTCTGGGGTGCGCCGACTACAAGTCCGGTCATCCGTACAGGGTGCACTGTCATGCTAGCGGTGGGTGTAATGAAAGAGCGTTTGGTACAAACTGCAAGAGGGATACCAATGGAATGACCTCCGCCCAGAACCAAAGATACTGTTGGCTTCTTCATTCCGGCAATCATTTCCGCAATAGCAAGACCCGCCTCAATATCACCGCCGACTGTATTTAAAAGCAAAAGCAGACCGTCAATCTCATCGCTTTCCTCGATTCCGGCCAAAAGCGGAAGTACATGCTCATATTTCGTAGTCTTGCAGGTTTCCGGAAGAACCTGATGTCCCTCAACCTGACCGATGATGGTCAAGGTATAGATGTTTCCTTTCTCGCTTTTCGTGATATCAGAACCAAGCTCAACAACTTGCTGCCGCTCCTGTTCCTTCATGTCCGGATTTTTGTTGTTTTCCATATTAGGTCCTCCTGTGGTTTTTTACATAGGATAACCGCATTTCTCTATAAACTATTCAAAAATGATAAAGAAAGCAGGTATCTGCCAATGCAAATACCTGCCCAGTTAATTTCATTCTTCCAAACCTGCATTGGTCACACAGTTGTGCACGCATGCATTCATCTGCTCCATATTTATAAACATATCTTTAGCCAACGCGATCTGACACCTCGTGCGTACGAGATTGTGTTCCGGATAGTTGATCTTAAAATAGGGGCTTCCCTGTATGTAGTCATCCAGAAAACGCACCGCAAGCTCAACTGTCAAAACAAAGCAGCTCAATGCAAGCGTGTCGATTTCCTTTTTCGTCAACATGTGAGCAGTTTTCCTTAAAAATCCCTCTGTAAATGCACGGAAAACCTCCATGTTAATGCCGACACGCTCATATTCTAGACAATCTTCTTCCGTGAAATTGGCTGCAAAACGAATGGCATCGCCAAAATCATGTCCCACCAGTCCGGGCATAACCGTATCCAGATCAATAACAACCAAAGCCACGTGGGTGTCTTTGTCAAATAGGACATTGTTGATCTTGGTGTCATTATGGGTAACGCGCAAAGGCAGTTCACCCCGCTCCTGCATATCCGTTAACCTACAGGCAAGATCACGAACAGAGAATAAATAGTCCAATTCCTCACGAACTTCTGAAACCTTACCGCAGGGATCTTCAAAAACAGTTTGTGACAGTTTTTCATAACGCTGTTTCGTATTATGGAAGCCGGAAATAGTTTCATGGAGCTGTGAGCTGTCAAAGTCGGAAAGCTGCATTTGAAATTCCCCGAACGCACAACCGGCATTGCAAACGATTTCGAGATCTTTCACAACGCTATGGGTTGTGGATGGAATATAGTTAGTCATTCTCCAAAAATTTGAACCATCCACGATGTAGTTCTTCCTGTCAGCTGTATGGTGGAAATGCAATCCTACTTTATCAGGCTGCTTGGTTCGAATGTGTTCCGTTACCTTATCAATGTTTTCCATCACCTGGATGGGATTCTTAAAAACATAGGTATTTACATTCTGGACAAGAAAATGTTTAGCGATCCCTTCTTCTGTAAGTACGGAAACACGGTAAGTTTTATTCACATTACCTACCTGAATTGTCTCATAGCCAAGGTAGGTGCCATTTATGCAAAAACCTCTGCAAACTTCCTGCAGCTTGGTATTAATATCCATATAATCGCCTCAATATAGCAAAAATCAAACACAGAATAATAAGCGCAGGACATCACAACCTTGCGCTTTATTGTATTTTATACCAGAAAAAGGAATGTGTCAACACATAAGTCAATAGACTGGGAAAATGCACAAAGCAGGCCGTAATTTAGACTATAAAATACCAATAGAAAACAGATATTTCGGCATTCTGGCATAAAGGCACTTGAAACATTGAGAAAAATACCATATAATAAGCGTGGTGATTATATGGCTACTAAAACAAACGCGATTCGTCTGGTTCAGCAAGCCGGCATTATACTTCGGGAAGCTTTTTACGAATTTGATGAACAGGATCTAAGCGGAACACACGCAGCTGAAGCCACCGGTATGCCCCATGAGCAGGTTTTTAAAACACTGGTTACCCGAGGCGAACGTACCGGTATCCACGTTTTCTGCATACCTGTATGCTGTGAACTTGATCTAAAAAAAGCCGCAACCGCAGCCGGTGACAAGAGCATCGCTATGGTTCCGATGAAAGATCTGTTATCGTTAACCGGCTACATCCGTGGCGGATGCAGTCCCGTAGGCATGAAGAAGAAATATCCTACACACATTGACGAAACTGCAATTTTATACGATGAGATTGCTGTTTCTGCCGGTGCAAGAGGACACCAAATGATCTTGCATCCGGAAGCTCTGGCTGACCTTATCGGTGCTGAGTTCAAGGACATTACCAAATAAAGAAAGGAAAGTATATTATGCAGTTCGAACATCAAAATAAAGGCACCTGCTCCCGCAGTGTTCTTTTTGACATCGAGGATGGAAAGGTCAAAAATGTACAGTACTTTGGCGGCTGCAACGGCAACCTCAAAGGCATCGGCGCTCTTGTTGAGGGTATGGAAGTCGATGAGGCAATTCGCCGTCTGGAAGGCATTCAGTGCGGCATGAAGGCAACTTCCTGTCCCGACCAGCTCGCCCAGGCATTAAAGGAAGTAAAAAAGGCCGAGGCTTGATCGAATCAGAAGCAAAATACCGCCCATATGGGCGGTATTTTTTATTCCTTTACAGCAGCAAGGATCTGTTTAACAAGTGTGTCTCTTCCGTCGCCCTTCTCCGCGGAGAACGGAATGACGGCGCAATCCTCCGGTAATTCCAGATCTTCACGTATGGTCTTTAGATTTGGTTCCAATTCGCATTTCTTCAGCTTATCCATCTTGTTTGCAACGACAACCAGCGGGCAGCCGGAATCCATAAACCAGCGCGCCATGGTAATGTCATTGTTGGTTGGCGGGTGTCGATAGTCCACAATCAGAACGCCAAGATCAATCCGATTGGCCGCAAAATATTCCTCCATCAGTTTTCCCCAACGGTCTTTTTCCGCCTGAGAAACTTTTGCAAAACCATAACCCGGCAGATCAACAAAGTAGCATTTGCTGTCTACAGCAAAGTAATTCACATGGATAGTCTTTCCGGGCTTTTCGCCGACTCTGGCAAAATTCTTACGCTGCAACAGACGGTTGATTACAGAAGACTTACCAACATTGGACTTGCCCGCAAAAGCAATCTCCGGAAGTCTGGTTTTAGGAAAGTCTTTCGGTGAAGCTGCTGAGATCAAAAACTGTACAATTTGAAGATTCATACAATCACCTCATTGTCGGATACCAGGTTTTCTGCTCTTTCCAGCCACGTCCTCCGGCAGCTTGCTGAGGATCGAAGGAACCATTTCCTCCGGTTTCCGGTTCAATGCCGCATCCAACACCGTAGAAATCTCTTGCGCCGTAATAAAGTTCAAAGATCTCCGTACAGTCGGATCAATGTCTTTCAAGTCGCGCTCATTATCTTTGGGGATGATCACTGTGGAGATACCGTGACGGAGAGCCGCCATGGTCTTCTCCTTCAAACCGCCAATAGGCAAAACCCGTCCGCGAATAGAAATCTCTCCCGTCATTGCAACATCACGGCGGACAGTCGTATTGGTCAATGCGGAAACGATAGCCGTGCAGACGGTTACACCTGCAGAAGGGCCATCCTTGGGGACGGCGCCCTCGGGAAAATGCACATGGATATCCTTCGTCTTATAGAAATCCTCAGCCACGCCCAGCGTCTTGGCATTGGCACGGATATAACTGAGCGCTGCATGAGCGGATTCCTTCATCACATCGCCGAGATTGCCGGTCAGCTCCAGCTTACCGGTGCCTTCCATGACATTGACTTCAACTTCCAGCGTTTCACCGCCTACACTTGTCCATGCAAGGCCGGTAACGAGACCCACTTGATCGGCAGCCGGAAGTCTGTCGGGAAGATATTTTCTTGTTCCGAGATACTGCTCAATGTTGCTGCCGGTGATACGAATTGACTTGATGTCCTCACCTGTCAGAAGCTCCATATCCGCCTTACGGCAGATTTCAGCAAAGCAGCGTTCGAAGCTACGGACACCGGATTCCCGTGTATAGCAGGTAATGATCTCACGAATAGCATCGTCAGTAATACGCAGCTGGCTCTTTTTCAAGCCATGCTTTGCAAGTTGCTTGGGAATCAAATGATTCTTTGCAATCATCAGTTTCTCTTCATCCGTATAAGATCCCAATTCAATGATCTCCATGCGGTCCAGCAGTGGACGCGGAACGGTGTCCAGTGTATTGGCGGTCATGATGAACATGATCTTACTCAGGTCAAAGGGTATCTCAAGGTAATGGTCCCGGTAGGTCTTATTCTGTTCAGCGTCCAAAACTTCAAGCAGTGCTGCACTGGGATCTCCCCGGTAATCTCTGCCCATTTTATCGATTTCGTCCAAAAGCAGAAGCGCATTGCTGCTTCCCGCCTGGGTGATGGCGGCCATGATACGACCGGGCATGGATCCTACATAAGTCTTGCGATGACCGCGGATATCCGCTTCATCATGGACACCACCAAGAGAAATTCGTGCCATTTTTCGGTTCAGGCTCTTGGCAATGGAATAAGCAACAGAGGTTTTGCCGACACCGGGAGGGCCGACAAGGCACAAGACCTGCGGTGGCATCTGGGGCGACATCTGTCTGACTGCGATGGTCTGCAGAATTCTTTCCTTAACCTTCTCAAGACCATAATGATCCCTGTCCAGCACCTTACGGGCCGCTTCTACATCTACCCGCTCTTTCGTTGCGGTATTCCACGGAAGCTCCAGAACGGTGTCCAGATAGTTCCGCAGAACAGCTCCTTCAGAAGAACCAAAGGGCTGTTTTTTAAGCCGTTCCAGATCCTTCAGAACCTTTTTCTCGCTGTTTTCTTCCAGCTTCAGTTCCCGAAGCTTCAGCTCCAGAACAGCAAACTCAGATTCATCATCCTCGCCCAACTCATCACGGATCACCTTCATCTGCTCCCGGAGATAGTAATCACGCTGATTCTGGTCGATGTTGGATTTTGTCTTTTCCTGAATTTCCGTTTCCAGTTGCAGCATTTCTATTTCCTGTCGCAGGAAGCGAATTGCCATTTCCAGCCGGCGAACCGGATTTAACTGTCCTAACAGGCTGACTTTGTCCGGATAGTCAATTCCGGAATTCTGGGCAATAGAATCCGCCAGATAACCTGTATTACTGGTAGAAATCATCCGCAGCTGAACCGCCTGCGCGGGGTGCTCCCACAAGTCGAGATAAGATCCGTAAAGGGTATTCGCCTCTCTTCGAAGGGCACGAACCCGCAAACTTTCTGTCACTTCCGTTTCCGGAACAGGTACAACATATCCGGAAAGATATGGCTCATTTTCCTTCAATTCCTGAATTCTTGCACGGCAGATGCCGGTAACCAGTACACGAATCGTATCGGACTGGCCTTTCAGAATCTGCTTTATCCGTGCAACGGTGCCAATGGTATAGAGATCCTTTTCACTAGGATCATCCACACTGATATCCTTCTGGGGGATCAAAAGAAGGGTTTGATCCTTCTTCATTGCTTCTTCCAGAGCCAAAACAGATTTCTTTCTGCCCACTTCAAAATGAATGGTCTGGTCCGGAAAAACAGCCAAGCCGCGAAGGGCTAAAACCGGCATTGTGCCGGCATACATTTTCTCGTCCATAATTTTCTCCTTTTCCAGAGAATAGCAAAAGAAGGGGGAAGTTCCCTCCCCCGCTTCCATTACAAGTTATTTAGCGACAGCCTGAGCCCGAGGCTTTGCAGGGTCTCGAATGATCGTAGGCTCGCCACCGGAAACTGCTTCAGGCGTAATAATGACCTTCTGAATGGAGAGGTCAGAGGGAATGGTGTACATGATCTTGATCATAACACCTTCCATGATGGCGCGAAGTCCTCTTGCACCGATCTGACGGTCCAGCGCCTTCTTTGCGATCTCCTGCAAAGCGGCGTCCTGAATCTCCAGCCCCACATTATCCAGCTGCAAAAGCTTCTGATACTGGCGGGTCAGTGCATTCTTGGGTTCCACAAGGATCCGCACCATGTCCTCCTGTGTCAAACTCTGCAGGCTGGTAATAACGGGCATACGGCCAACCAATTCGGGAATAATGCCGAATTTCAGCAGATCCTGAGGCTCTACCTGACTCAGAAGCTTGCCCACATCCCGCTTCTTTTTGCTCTGAACGGGAGCATCAAAACCAATAGCGCTGCGATCGGTACGGGCTTCTATGATCTTATCCAGTCCATCAAAAGCGCCGCCGCAGATAAACAGAATATTGGTGGTGTCAATTTGGATCATTTCCTGCTGGGGATGCTTGCGTCCGCCTTGGGGCGGAACATTGGCAACCGTTCCCTCCAGAATCTTCAGCAGTGCTTGCTGAACACCTTCGCCGGAAACATCGCGGGTGATGGAAGTATTCTCGCTCTTACGGGCGATCTTATCCATTTCATCGATATAGATGATGCCGTGCTCCGCCAGATCAATGTCAAAATCTGCTGCCTGCAACAGACGAAGCAGAATATTCTCCACATCGTCACCCACATAACCGGCTTCGGTCAAAGTGGTTGCATCCGCAATGGCAAAGGGAACATTGAGGATCTTCGCAAGGGTCTGTGCAAACAGCGTTTTGCCGCTTCCGGTGGGGCCGATCAGCAAAATATTGCTCTTCTGCAGCTCCACATCGGAATCCGATGCCAGATAAATACGCTTATAGTGATTGTACACAGCGACTGCTAGAGCGATCTTGGCATCCTCCTGACCGATAATATACCCGTCCATGTAAGCTTTAATCTCCATGGGTGTAGGCAACCGGTCGGGTTTACGCAGCTTGCCCTGCTCATCAAGGCGCATTTCGTCCCGCAGCAATTCACTACAGGCCTGCACACAGTCACTGCAAATATACACACCGGGACCGGCGATCAGCCGCTCCACCTGTGTTTCCCGCTTGCCGCAGAAGCTGCAACGGATGCCCTGGTCTTCTTTTCTTGCCATATATCCGCTACCGCCTTTCTAACATAGCATCAATGGTGTGCCAGCACCCGGTCAACAAGGCCAAATTCCAGCGCTTCTTCCGCAGTCATGAAGTTATCACGCTCACAAGCAGCAGTCACTTCTGCCACGCTCTTACCGGTATTCTCTGCGAGGATCCGGTTCATGCGCTCTTTGATGGTCTGCAGACGCTTCATGTGGATAGCCATATCCGTGATCTGACCCTGTGTGCCGGCAGAGGGCTGGTGGATCATGATCTCAGCATTGGGAAGCGCCATACGCTTACCCTTTGTTCCTGCGCTAAGCAGGAACGCGCCCATGGAAGCGGCCATACCGACACAAATGGTAGCTACATCGCACTTGATGTACTGCATCGTATCATAAATGGCCATACCGGCAGTGACACTGCCGCCGGGGCTGTTGATATAAAACTGGATATCCTTGTCCGGGTCCTGAGCCTCCAGATACAGCAGCTGGGCAACCACCAGAGAAGCCGTCGTATCATTGACCTCCTCGGACAGGAAAATAATGCGGTCATTCAGCAGACGGGAGAAAATATCAAAGCTCCGCTCACCGCGGCTGGTCTGCTCAACAACATAAGGGATGAAACTCATGGTCATGTCTCCTTTCATAGGGTCTGAAACATTCTAACCATCAAAGAGGAAGCTTATTCCTCGGTCTTCTCTTCGGCCTTGGGAGCAACAGCAACAGCGCTGTCAACGATCACCTTAACGGCCTTACGGGTCTTCAGGCTCTGCTTGATCTCATCAGCGGGAACCATCTCCTTGACCTTCTCCACTTCCAGAGAATACTGCTTTGCCAGAGCCTCAAACTCAGCGGTCATATCTTCTTCGCTGACTTCAATGCCTTCGACCTCAGCGATCTTCTCCAGCATGACATTGACCTTAGCCTGCTTTTCAGCGGCGGGACGGAAGGCATTGCGCATGGTGTTCATGTCGCCTCCCATCATCTTTGCGTACTGATCCATGGAATAGCCGCTCATCTGCAGCTGGTAAGCAAAACGCTCCATCTGATTGTCCAGCTCAGCCTCGACCAGACCGTTGGGCATATCGACGGTGACGTTCTCAGCAGCCTTGTCAACAGCAGCCTGCTCGAAAGCATTGTTGATCTGCTTCTGGGCGTTCTCCAGAGCCTTTGCGCGGATGTCTGCCTTCAGCTCGTCCAGAGTCTCGAACTCGGAAACGTCCTTGGCAAACTCATCGTCCTGTGCAGGAACATTGGTGGTAGTGACCTTGTTGCACTTAACATGGAACACAACAGCCTTGCCGGCCAGTTCCTTGTGGTAATCCTCGGGGAAGGTGATGTCGATATCCTTCTCTTCGCCGGCAGACATGCCAACGACCTGCTCCTCAAAACCGGGAACAAAAGAACCGCTGCCCAACTTCAGGTCAAAGTTCTCACCCTTGCCGCCGTCAAAAGCGACGCCGTTGTCAAAGCCTTCGAAGTCGATGTTGGCAGTGTCGCCCATCTCTGCAGCGCGCTCAACGGTCTCGGTGGAAGCAACGTTCTGAGCCATACGGTCCAGCTCAGCCTGCACCTGTGCGTCGGTAACCTCGGCCTCAGCCTTCTCAACTTCCAGACCCTTGTAGTCGCCCAGGGTGACTTCGGGGTAAACGTCGGTAGTCAGAGTCAGAGTAACGATGTTGTCCTCGCTGATGTCCATATCGGTCAGGCTGGGACGGCCGACAGCCTTCACATCCTGATCCACAACGGCAGCCTTATAGACCTCGGGGAAGATCTCTTCCAGACCGTCTTCATAGAAAACATGAGCGCCGTACATGGACTCGATCATCTTGCGAGGAGCCTTACCCTTACGGAAACCAGGGATCATGATATTCTTGCGAGCCTTCATGTAAGCGGCGTTAACGCCCTTTTCCATCAGTTCCTTGTCAATCTCGACAACGACGGTAGCCTGATTGCCGTTCTTTTCAATGCTTTTTACATTCATGGTTGATGTCCTCCCAAAACAGGCTGCATAGTACAGCCATTTTATATTTATTTATAGCCGTAGTATTTTATCAAAGAATGCGTCAAATGTCCACCCTTTTCTTGAAAAATTTTAGGATTTTTAAAAAATATTATAAAAAAGAAAGGATTGCAGCTACGCAATCCTTTCAAGGACAGATCAAATAGGGTTTAAAGTTCAGCTTATCCGCAGAAACCAAATGGAATTCCACATTATCCCAAACGCCCTCCATCGCCAGACCGTGGCTGGCGCCATGCAGGTGTCCGTAAAAGCACTGCCGAACTTCATATCTGGAAAGCAGTTCCAAAATCTCATCGCAGGTATATCCTTTGTATCTGGGCGGATAGTGTAAGAATACGATCTTTTCCAGGTCGCCCGCAGATATTAAAGATGCTTCCAAACGCATCAGTTCCCGGCGGAACACTTTTTCATCATGCTCTCCGCTGCGTTCTTCTTCAAAAAACCAGCCACGTGTGCCGCAAATGGCATAGCGACCGTATTCATAATGGTTGTTGTGGAGAATCCACTGGTCTGTAAATCCATTATCAGCGCAAAACTGGTAGAATTTTGAAGCCGTACTCCACCAGTAATCATGGTTTCCCTTGATAATAATCTTTCTGCCGGGGATCTCATTGATCCAGCCAAAATCTGCTTTTGCCTCAAAAAGATCCAGCCCCCAGCTCAAATCTCCCAAAAGTACCGTGGTATCCTCGGGGCGGATCACAGAAATACCTTCTTTCAGCTTTTCCATATATCCGACCCATGCACCGCCAAAAACATCCATGGGCTTAGCAGCACCCAGACAAAGGTGCAGATCTCCCATCGCATAAAGTGCCATTAAAGCCTCCTCATATAACACCCAGCTTTTCTTTTAACAGGGAAACTGTCAGCCCCATTGCAGAAGCTGTATATTCAACATCACAAGCCGGATTTTTGTCCACGACCAGCAACGCAGGGCGACCTTCCCTATTCTTCGTACGGTAGTCCAGAAGACCACCATATGAGAGTGCGGCATAAGGGCCAAGAATGTAGTTGGTAGTGGCGAATACATTTGGAATCAGAGCCGCAAGCCGCTCATTGCTGATCACAGCCGCAAACATGCCACTGCGCAGTGTATCCAGCATACCCTGCTTGGGAGCATAAATATCTCCTTCGGCGCAAACATTGCAGAAACGCCGAGCCTCTTCCTGTCCCAATGCACCACAAATCAAACGCTCCAATTCCACAGGAATGGCAACGTCCGCATCCGGCGTCGTTGTCTTAACCGCTGCCGCATCCGTGTGAACCTCACCGTGGTGCAGTAATTCCCATACCGCTCCGTTTTCGTTACATCCGCAAATAATATTGGCAATCGGCAACCCCATCTGACGGGCGTACCAAACAGCCATGGCACAGGAAAAATCTCCGGTAGCTACAGACACATCAAAGCAGCTTCCGGAAGCCACTGCGCCTGTGCGGAGCATCTCACCGTAAACGCCAAACAAAACAGAAATACGGATGGCGACCCGCAGCCAGCTAGTAGTAGCATCGCCGCAAACGGCTTCACGAACCTTCTCGGAAAGGGCATTTTCCAATCTACTGTAGGAATTCTGGGAGTTATGCCACAATTCAGCAGCAAAAATCCGCTGCTTGATATCAGTAACTTTTACCGGATACCGACCGATGCAGAATTCCACATCCCATCCGTTCAATCTGCAGGAAAAGAACAGATTCAAAACATGGGCAACAGTCTGACCAAAAGAACCGGATACGAATTCCTCGAGTTCAGCCTCAGTGAATATCGGCATACGGAACGGAAGATATAATCCACCATCCGCACCACGGTCACCAAGCAGTGACTTGGGTGTTGTGCTGGCATCATACTTATCCCGTGTTGTTACATAGAGCATTTTCTCAGTACCCCCAGAGCATTTTCCCAATAAATCTTACGAATCAGTTTTGCATCAACGCCCCGATCCAAAAGCCGCTGCGCCATTGCAGGATAACTCTGGACACCTTCAAAGCCGCCAGGCAATTCGCCACATCCGTCCAGATCACCGCCGAGCGCAATGTGATCTCCCTCCGGATCCATCTCCAGAAAATGCAAAATGTGATCGCAGATCGTATCCAGATCCGGGTTCTCACCAACAAAAGGCGCGCACTGGTTGAATCCTGCGACACCACCGGTCTGGCAGATGGCCTTAAACATATCATCCGTCAAATTCCGGCTGTGGTTGCATACCGCGCGGCTATTGGAATGGGTAGCGACAATGGGTTTTTCTGTCACATCCATAATACCCCAAAAACCCTCATCACTGATGTGGCTCACATCCACGATCATACCGACCCGCTGGGCTTCTCTGACAAATTCCTTGCCCAAATCGGTCAGACCGCCACCGGTCACATGGGATCCGGTGAGCACATTCTTCTCGTTCCATCCGAGACTGGAGATCCGGAATCCGACCTTGTAGAGCTCCTCCAGCAGCGCCGGGTCAAAATCAAAGCCCGCAGGACCTTCGATGGTAAGAATGCCGGACATGAGTCCCTTTTCAAAATTCTTTTCTACATCGTCTGCGCTCATTGCCAGCCGGATTAGATCCGAATTCTGCTCGATCTGGCTGAGGACCTCTCCCATTTCCCTTTCAAAGG
The DNA here is from genome assembly GCA_017408725.1 of Oscillospiraceae bacterium. The sequence goes on along the minus strand of JAFQUA010000041.1, from coordinate 33,115 downwards.
CAACCACGGGAGAAATCTGGAACCGCTCACGGAATCCCGGAGTTGTATAGCAGGCAAAGCACTGGGCATAACCGGGAAGGATCTTGGCCCGCTCAAGGTCAATATGGGCGCTGTTTTTGCGCAGGGAAACACCGCCCTGAAATTCCTTTCCAAGCAGAGCCAGGGCAGTATCACAATGCAGATCAAATACGGGAAAATTCATTGAAACGCATCCTCCATATGTTCGATTACCGGAGCTTTCGTTTCCACACCCTCCGGCGCATAAATTTCTATAACATCAAACCTTGGCCGCAAATTTGTGGGATTTCTTTCCAGATACACGGAAGCAGTAACACGAATCCTGTCCTGTTTCCTTCGTGTTACGTATTCCCGTGCCGCTGCAAAATCCGCATTCTTACGAAGCTTGACTTCTACAAAAACCAGATATCTCCGATCCTTAGCAATCAGGTCGATCTCACCAAACCTGCTGTGAAACCCAACCGCGAGGATCTGATAATGTTTCTTACGAAGATACTCCGCAGCCAACGCCTCACCCCATGAGCCCGTTAACTTACTTCTCACCATAGAACTTTTTCAAAAATGTCATTCTGTGGATTGGACTGTGACCGTATGTACGAAGCGCTTCATAATGGGCCTTGGTTCCGTAACCTTTATGGATCTCAAAACCGTATTGGGGATATTCCGCAGCCATCTCTTCCATAATTGTATCTCGGGTCACCTTAGCAAGCACAGATGCCGCGGCAATGTTTGCGCTGCGGCTATCCCCTTTTACCACCGTCTGCACCGGCAAGCCGAAATCTTTCTCCCGATTTCCGTCGATCAAAGCGATATCGGGCCGAATCTTCAACTGCGCAAGTGCCCGCTCCATAGCCAGAAAGGTCGCCTGAAGGATGTTGATCTCGTCGATCTCCTCATGGCTGGCAAGACCGATGCCATAAGCAAGTGCCTGTTCCTTTATGATGGGAAACAGTTCTCTGCGTCGCTTATCTGTCAGCTTTTTACTGTCGTCCAGTCCGGGAATATCCAAATGCGGCGGCAATATTACCGCAGCAGCGCAAACTGGCCCCGCCAGCGGGCCTCTTCCTGCTTCGTCCACACCGCAAACCGCTATAATGCCCCGCTCAAAAAGTTCCTCTTCGATTTGCCACATATTCTTTTCACTCATGCATGCTCCCCCGGTTCTTCCAGTGTGAAACGACCAAGTTTTCCGCTGCGGTACTCATCCAGCAGAACTTTTGCCATTCTCTCCGTATGGATCTCGCCCCGCGCAAGAAGAAATCCCCGCTTTCTGCCTGCCATTTCCAGCAACTCATAGCCGGGTGTACCGGCCTCCGCTTCAACCTTATACCGGTCAAGAAGCACCTGCGGATAATATTTATGCAGCAGTTCCATCAGCCGGCAAGCAAGCTCCTCAATATCGATTACGCCTTCTTTGACCGCACCGGTATAAGCAAGCATCATACCAACTTCCGGATCTTCAAATTTCGGCCAAAGAATTCCAGGGGTGTCCAACAACTGCAAACCGCTGTCCACAGTCACCCACTGCTTTCCTCGGGTAACACCGGGACGGTTTTCCGCTTTCGCGCCCTTTCTTCCGGATATCTGGTTGATCAAGGTGGACTTTCCTACATTGGGGATTCCAACCACCATAACGCGCAATGCACGGTTCATGCCTCTGGCCGCATCCCTCTCCAGTTTCTCAGCGCATGCAGTACGGGCTGCAGGTGTAAAATCCGCGATTCCCTTGCGGGTTTTGCAGTCCGTTGCGATGACAGCCATTCCCTTACCGCGGAAATATTCCGCCCATCGCTTGGTAGCAGCAGGATCCGCCAGATCCATACGGTTCAAAACGATGATACGGGGCTTGTTCCCACAAATACTGTCGATATCCGGATTACGGCTGGACATGGGGATGCGGGCATCCACGATCTCACAGACGGCATCCACCTGCTTCAGATCCGCCTCGATCTGACGGCGAGTTTTCGTCATATGGCCGGGGTACCACTGAATATTCATTTGATCCTGCATTATGACACCACTCCGATCCTTGCGAAATCACGTTCAAATTTTCCGCCGTTATTTCCCGGGAAAAACAGAAAAATCACCTTGCCGAGAACCTCTTGATGTTTGATCTGACCGATCTCCGGATTGCGGCTGTCCTTTGAGTCATTACGGTTATCGCCCATGACAAAAATACAATTCTCCTGTACCTGCAATGGAAAAGCAACACCCTCCGGCACATTGGTTGGGGTTAAAACATAGGGTTCATCCAGCGGTTTCAAATCATCGCTGCTGTCACCAACATAAACAATGCCTGAAACAAAATCAATATCTACCCACTGGCCTTCTGTTGCAATAACGCGCTTAACTATGGGAGCTCCATTTTCAAAACTCTCTTTACTTGCAACAATGATATCCCCTTGCTTCGGGTCACTGTAAAAAATTCTACCTGCGAGGAGTAAATAATCACCGTCCAGCAGAGTTGTATTCATGGAAGTGCCGGAAACAACCACAACCCGGAACAGGAGCAAAAATACGATTACCACAACAGCCAGTAAAACAACAAGATCGTGCAAATACAGAAGCACACTCTTCTGCCAGGAAATTTTCTCTTCTTTTTTCTTTGCATCTTTTGAATTATTTTGTTTAGACGCGAAGGTAGCAGGAGAGTCCATTTCCTTTTCAGCGGTTGATTCCGGCTTATTTTCCATAAATTCAATATCGTTATTGTCCAAAAGGTTCACTCCAAACAAGACAGAACAGCAATCAAATTGCATATCCGCAATAATATTTCTAATTAATCACATTATAAACCAAAAAAGCATAAAAAAAAAGAGGGCAAGCCCTCTTTTTTTCTTTTTTGTTACACTCTCTCCTTGACCTTGGCAGCCTTGCCGAAACGGTCGCGCAGATAGTACAGCTTTGCGCGGCGAACCTTGCCCTTACGGACGGTTTCGATCATCGCAACATTGGGAGAATGCAGGGGGAAGACCTTCTCGCAGCCAACGCCGTAGGAAATGCGGCGGACAGTGATAGCCTCAGAGATGCCGCCATGCTTCTTAGCAATGACAGTGCCCTCGAACACCTGAATACGCTCACGGGAACCTTCCTTGATGCGAACATGCACACGAACGGTGTCGCCGACCTTAACTTCGGGAACCTCTTCCTTCATGTACTTGCTGTTCAGTGCTTTTACCAGATCCATAATACTTGTCCTCCTTAGATATTAGGCGTTCTTACGGCGCATTTTTGCCCGCAGAGGACCCACCTTGATTTCAGACCGCTGTATTATAGCACGCAGAATTAGAAAAATCAAGTACTTTTTCTTAGAAAATACAACATTTTTCTTCTGCACATTGTGAAAAACAGCCCACCATTTCGGTGGGCTGCAATTCAAACAGATTATACACCAGCCTTAGCGCGGCGGATGGTTTCTGCCTCGTCACAGACATTAACCTCAGCAGTATAGCCTGCCAGAGGAATCAGCTTCTCATGGATGGAATCCAGAATCCAGTTTGCCTGGGGGAAGAAGAACTCGTCAAACTCGAAGGGAGGAGTGATCCAGTTCTTGGCACCCACAACAACGGGAGGTGCATCCAAATCGTCGAAGCACAGCTCAGTGATGTTCCGGGCAACGTCGTTCAGGAAGGAACCACGAGCACAAGCGTCGGAAACCAGCAGAACCTTACCGGTCTTGCGGACGGACTCAACGATCTTGGTGTAATCCAGAGGAGACAGGGAGTGAATGTTGATAACATCTGCTTCCATGCCGTACTTTTCGGACAGGGTCTTGGCAGCATCCATTGCACGGTACAGAACTGCACCGATGGTCAGGATAGTGATGTCCTTACCGTCGCGAACCTTGTTGGTATCGCCGATCTCGATCTCATAACGCTCAGCAGGAACGCCACCTTCGTGGAACTGCTCACCAACGTCGTAAATTCTCTGAGACTCGAAGAAGACAACGGGGTCAGTACCCTTCAGAGCGGTCTCCATCAGGCCCTTAGCTTCCCAAGGAGTAGCGGGGAATACGACCTTCAGACCGGGAATATGAGCACACAGTGCGGTCCAGTCCTGAGAGTGCTGTGCGCCGTACTTAGAACCGACGGAAACACGCAGAACCAGAGGCATCTTCAGAATACCAGCAGACATGGACTGCCACTTGGACATCTGATTGAATATCTCGTCACCGGCGCAGCCGATGAAGTCAGCATACATCAGTTCGACCAGTGCACGACCGCCGGAAAGAGCGTAACCGACAGCGGTACCGACGATAGCGCCTTCAGCCAGAGGAGAGTTGAACAGTCTGCAGTGAGGCAGAGCGTCCATCATGCCACGGTAAACCGCGAATGCGCCACCCCAGTCACGGCAGTCTTCGCCGTAAGCGATCAGAGTGGGATCCTCGTAGAAACGGTCCCAGATAACCTCGGACAGACCGTCACGCAGGTTATACAGCTTCATCTTGGAAACGGGCTTGCCGTTTGCATCGAAGGGAGCGCGCTCCTTGGCCTTGATCTTCTTGTAGCCTTCAGCTTCTTCCTTGGGAACAGTGAACTCGGGCTCACGGTCGTCCATCTTCTCAACCTTCTGGTTGGAGAACATGATACGCTCCACAACAGCAGGATCCTTCTTGAAGTCGCAGTAGGGGCTGAACTCGGGATCAGCGGCGTACTTGCAGATCATGGTCATACGCTCAGAGGTTTCCTTCAGGATGGCATCAATGTCTTCCTGAGTGCAGACTCCGGCTTCGATCAGCTTGGCAGGATAAGTGATGATGGGGTCAACTTCCTTCCATGCATCGATCTCTTCCTTGGTGCGGTATGCATTCTGGTCGGAAACAGAGTGGCCGGAGAAACGGTAAGTCAGAGTTTCCAGCATAACGGGGCCCTGACCGTTACGCAGCAGCTCCAGCTTACGCTCCATAGCATCGATAACAGCCAGAGGATTGAAGCCGTCAACAGTCTCAGCATGGAACTGAGTGGGGCTGACACCGGAAGCAATACGGCTCATGCAGCCCTGACCCATGGTCTCGCCGCGGGTCTGGTCGCCCATACCGTAGGAGTTATTGAAGATATTGTACAGGATGGGCATGCCATCATTGTGGCTTTCCCACAGGTTCTTATACTGATCCATAGCGGAGAAGTTCAGAGCTTCCCAAACAGGACCACGAGCCATGGAAGCATCGCCGATGTTGCAGATGCAGATACCCTTCTTGTTGTTGACCTTCTTGTACAGAGCAGCACCGGTAGAAATGGTGCCGGAACCGCCAACGATAGCGTTATTGGGGTAGATACCGAAGGGCAGGAAGAATGCGTGCATGGAGCCGCCCATACCCATGTGGAAACCGGTCTCACGGGCAAAGATTTCAGCCAGTGTGCCGTACAGAATGAAGCGGATAGCCAGTTCCTTAACGTCCTTGGTCTCGCCCAGCTTCTGAGTAGCGCGGAGGCACTTGCCATCCAGGAAGTTCTCCATAACGCTCATCAGCTGCTCGTCGTTCATCTTGTTGATGGTAGACAGCGCCTTGGCAAGGATTTCGGAGTGGGAGCGGTGAGAACCGAAAGCAAAGTCGTTCTCATCCAGCAGGTAAGCCTGACCGACGCAGGCAGATTCCTGACCGGTGGACAGGTGGGCAGGGCCGGGATAGGTGTGGTCGATACCATTGTAGCTGCCCTGAGTCTTGATCAGGTTCAGCATGGTCTCAAACTCACGAAGAACGGTCATATCACGGAAGATGCGGATCAGGTCTTCCTTGGTGAACTTACCGGACTCCAGCTCTTCCTTGATGGTCTTGTTGTACTGGTTTACGGGAATATCATTGAAAGTGACCTTGCCGGGTGCGCGCACTACGGCAGGATCGACAAATAAACTCTTAGGCATTTTTCTCGTCCTCCTTACTTAGCCAGCAGTGTGGTGAAGTTTTCCAGATTCTTGCCCAGCTCCTGCTGGAAGCGAGCAGCGGGTGTTCCGTCTACGGCGCGGTGGTCGTAGGTCAGGCTCAGACCCATAGCGGGATAGATCTGAATGGAGCCGTCAGCGCCCTTGCGTACACGGTCGATGGTGCCGCAAACGCCCAGAATACCGGTCTGGGGAGGATTGATAACGGGAGTGAAGCTCTCAACGCCCATGTTGCCCAGATTGGAAACGGTGAAGCTACCGCCGGACAGCTTGTCGGGGTTGATGTTGCCCTCACGGCACTCAGCAGCCAGTTCCTTGACAGCCTTGGAGATCTCCAGCAGGCTCATCTCGTCAGCATGGAAAATGGTGGGAACCATTAGGCCTCTGGGAGTATCAACTGCGACACCCAGATTGACATGGTTGAACTTGCGGATGGAGTTATCATCCAGCATGTTGGCGTTCAGATCGGGGTAATTCTTCACAGTACGGGAAACGGCATACAGGATGATATCGCCCAGAGTGATGCCTGCGTAGTCGCCGCCGGCAGCCTTCAGCGCCTTGCGATAGTTGAGGATCGCAGTAGCGTCGAAGGAAGTATTATGGGTCAGCTGAGCCATGGTATGCAGAGAAGTGGACATGGACTTAGAGATGGCGCGGCGGATACCGCTGAACTTCACATCCTCGTACTCAGGACCGTCGCAAACTGCAGCAGCGACAGCAGCCTTAGCGGGAACGCCCTCAGCGATCAGCTTCTGGACATCGCGCTCGATGATACGGCCGTTAGGACCGGTACCGGTGGCCAGAGAAGCATCGACACCGTGAGCCTTAGCCAGCTTTGCGGCTCTGGGAGATACGGGAGCGCCTTCCACAGCGACGGCAACAGCCTCAGCAGCGGGAGCAGCCTCGGTAGCCACGGCAGCGGGAGCTTCCTCAACGACCATGGGAGCAGCACCGGGCTTCAGGCAATCGGTGGGCTCGCCGTCGGGACCGACAGCGCAAACGTTCTCCAGACAGGGAACTTCGTCACCCTCTTCGAAGAAGCGGGCAAGCAGCTTGCCTTCAGCAGTGGACTCGCACTCGAAGGAAGCCTTATCAGTTTCGTAGGTAAACAGAATGTCGCCGATCTTGACTTCGTCGCCGATTTCCTTCAGCCACTCGCCAATGATGCAGCTTTCCACGGTGATGCCGGCCTTGGGCATAATAACAGCCTGTGCCTTGGTGTTGCAAGCGACTGCAGCGGCAGCGGGAGCAGCAGCGGCAGGGGCAGCAGCAGGAGCGGCTGCGGGAGCGTCGGCAGCACTGCCGCCGCGCAGAGCGGAGCAATCCTCACCCTTGGTACCAATTGCGCAGACATTAACAAGGCAAGGGACCTCATCACCCTCGCCAAAGAAAATATCCAACAGTTCGCCCTCGGCGGTAGATTCACATTCAAAGCTTGCCTTATCGGTTTCGTAAGTAAACAGAACGTCGCCCAGCTTGACCTGGTCGCCGACCTTCTTCTGCCACTCGCCGATGATGCAGCTTTCCACGGTAATGCCCGCCTTGGGCATAATTACTGCGGTTGCCATATGTATTGTTCCTCCTTAATAAATGTTATCATATGTTATTTATAACATTTTATAACACATCCGTCAATAGGCATTTTCTATTTTGCATAAAAAAGAGTGCATAACTGAGTTATGCACTCCCCTGTTTTTAGAGAATCTTAACACCGGCGGCGGTTGCTGCCTGCGAAATACCCTCCGGAATCACGCCATCGCAGATCAGATAATCCACATCCGGGAAAGTCGCAAAGGTGTAGGGCATCAAACGGCTGAATTTCGCCTGATCACACAGCACAACGCTGGTTCTAGCCTTTTGGATCACCATTCTTTTGACAACCATATCACTTTCCGTACCGCAGGTGAAACCTGCTTCGGCACTGCAGCCGGAAACACCGATCAACGCAAGATCGATGTTGATCTTTTCCAACATTTCCAGAGTATTTTGTCCGGAAAGTGCCATATTTTTCCGGTTCATCGTACCGCAGCACAGTGTAATATTGGCATTGTGGAGTCTGCAAAGCTCGATGGCAATATTGGGGCCCGTGGTGAAAATATTCAATTCAATATCCGGAAGGCAGCGGGCAAGGATCAAATTCGTTGTGCTGGCATCGAAGAAAACAGAGCTGTTGGGCTGGATCAACGGAAGTGCTTTGTTGGCCACCTCCCGCTTTCCCGCGTTGTTCTCCCGCAGCCGGACATCAAAGCCCAGATCACCGGTGTGGCGCACAGAACGGGCACCGCCACGAACCTTGACGATATCCCCTGCCTGCTCCAACGCATCCAGATCCCGGTGAATGGTCATCAGCGACACATCCTGAAACAGCACATGCAGTTCTTTGATGGTAACAACGTTATTCTTTTCGATGTAATCCCGTATCTGTTCCTGTCGAATGCTGTTCATATCTGTTCACCCGATGTTAAAAAGTTAAGTTTATAACACGAATATAACACGCATCCTACCGAATGTCAACACTGTTGCGAAAATTTGAGCCGCACAGACCGTGCGGCTCATAAACAGTATTACAGAACAATCTCAAATTGCTGATCTTCCTTAAGATCCACCACAGTGCAATCATTTGCATAGGTGCATTCCGGAAGAATGATCATAGCTGTCAGCTGATCCTTGTTTGCGGGCAAAGGCGCCAAATGCCAGATCGCGGCATTCATCTTGATCAGCGTATGCTTGGGGACGAGAAACGCCTTGGCAAGATGCGTCACCGGTGTACCCGCGGAAGCGGGTGCCACATGGAGGATCATATCATCGTCCATAGGAAGAATCATTTCCCACGTAGTGGTGTGATACTCCTGCTGGGTAATGACCATCTTCTCCGGCTTTTTCACGAGGATCGGCGAATAACCGACTCTGTGATTACAATCGGCTGTCAAGCGGTCGGGAAAGAACTGGTGCAGTTCACCGCAAAGGGCATAGCCCTGGGGCTGTTCCATGGAATAAAACTGACCGAAAGGAGCAAATGCTTCATGGGTCAGTGCTTCAACTTTGATCTGACGCATAGTATCCTCCTGTTACACAATGACTTCCCGAAGCCACCCCAAGGTGCACTCCACCATATGCTTGCCGGTTTCCGCGCTTGCTTCCTTGGCGCTTCTCGCAAACCACTCGGTATTGCGCTCACAACGGCTCAAGTCGACCAGTTCCGGATAAGTACCCATCAACAAGGAAGTTTCCCACTTGCCGGCATGGTCAAAACCGCCGCACTTGATCTGAGCTTCCGCACCGATCAGGGGAACGACCTTGATGTAAGAGAACGGATCATCTTCGCTGCCCATATCCTCATAGTAGGTAGCGTAAGCATCGCTGCCCCACCAGCCCTTGCCAAGCTTTTCTTCCATGTATTCCATGGTGACTTTCTTGGCAGCCTTGTGGCAAGCAATGGTCATAGGCATGAGACCGGCACCCTCGGTCTGATGATGGGGTACCAGATAGATATTCTTGTGGCCGGCATCGATCATAGACTTCAGGATGTAATAAAGATAATTGACATAAGCATCCTCATCCACATGGAAATGGCTGGGCTTGGGACCGCAGACAGCATAGGACGCAACGCCGTACCAGATGGGCGGGCAGATGACGATCTCTTTTTCCTTTGCCAGTTCCCGCAGGCAGCCGGTTACCACCAGTGTATCCGTACCGCAGGAAGCATGGCGGGCATGATACTCCATAGTGCCGATGGGGATCACAAAAGGAACCTTGCGATCCACAGCATCCTGGATCTCATCATAGAACATTTCCAGCATCTGCATAGTCTTTACCTCTTAGAAGTACAGTTCAGGGCAGACCTCAGGAATCTCGGGGCTCAGCAGCTCAACGCCGTTCTCCTTAACGGCAATGCCCTTCTCCCAACGGACACCGAAGGTATCAGCAGAGATGTAGGTATCCACCTGATAGCACATATTGGTCTTCAGGTAGTAATCGGAGCTGGTCTCGCACCAGGGAGCTTCCACTTCGATCATACCAGTACCGTGCAGAGGTCCATAGACATAGTTCTTCTCGTAGCCGTTGTCCACATAGTACTGATAGAAGCCCTTAGCGATGTCAGCAGCATAAACGCCGGTCTTGACCTGCTTCTCGGACCATGCATGAGCCTCGCGGCAGAACTGCACGATATCACGGCGCTGGCCTTCCAGCTTGCCCAGGCAGATGGGATAGCCGATGGCTGCAGAGTAGCCGTCGATCTTGGCGGACAGGTTCAGCTGAACGATATCGCCCTTCTGGAACTCGCGGTAGGAAGAACGGGAGATGGCGTGACGGGTGGAAGCCTCGGAGAAGACATACATGGGCAGACCTTCGTACTCAGCGCCGTGCTCATAAACGGCCTTTTGAGCCACACCGACCATCTGCAGTTCGGTCATACCGGGGCGAATTGCCTTGATAACTTCCTCAGTAGCGATGTTGGCAATGCGGTAGCCTTCCCGCAGGCAGGCCAGTTCGTTCTCGGTCTTGACAGAGCGCAGCTCTACCATGACCTTGCCGGCGTCCACAATCTCAGCCTCAGGGAATGCTTCGCGGATGGCGTTGAAGATGGTAACAGAGGTATCCAGATAAGAAGCAACACCGATGCGGATCTTCTTGCCGGTAACGCCGATGTACTTGAAGACATCATCAAAAGTATCGGGCTTCAGCTCGGGATATGCGGGGTCAGCGCCCTCGCGGTAAGCGGTCAGAACGAAGGTCTTGTCCAGCTTGTTGCGATCAGCACCAAAGATAGCGGACTCGGGACCGACCATCAGTGCTGCACGGCCGTCAGCAGAAATAGCAACACCGCTGCGCTCGAACAGGGGCCAGAAGCCGGAGAAGTAACGGGGATTGGCGTAGTCAGCCTCGTTACCATTAACGATCAGGGCATCCAGGCCCTCTCTCTGCAGAATCGCAGCAGCGCGCTGGACTCTTTCCTTGTACTCGTAATCGGGAATAAATACCTTTGCCATAATTGTGTTCCTCCTATGTAAATTTAATTATTCGCAATAGCCGGGGGTGGTGTAGAAATTCACGGTTCTGGGCTCGGCACGGCCGTACTGAGCAACGATGGGCACATCGCTCTCCAGCATAATGGCGTACTGCTCCCCTTCCAGCGCGGTATAGGGGCCAAAATCCTTTTCCTCATTGGTACGCAGGCAGCGGACACGCATGGCCTCCACCTCTGCCATAAAGGAAATGGGCTCCTTATCCACATACAGCAGAGTGAACTTCACACGGGCGGTCTTGTCAGAAACATTGGTGATGATGACGGATTCATGACCGGGAATCAGATTCACACCCAACGGGGGTAGTTCTGCGTCCGCAAAGATCCATACTTTTTTTCCGTAAGCCATACTGTAATTCCTCCTTAATTAATAATAAAAAGTCTCCTTTTAAACCCGCATTGGGCTTTCAAGTACATTTTATCATTGACATACCGTTTTTTCTTGTGATATCATCATATAAAATAGTAAATTCTTCACTTTGGAGGATGCAATGCACGCTTTTACCCATCTGGACAAAACCCGGCACGGAACACCGGAGTTTCCTGCGGAATACTATTATGTTGACAGTCAGCACCCGCGTTATCAAATGCCCTTTCACTGGCATAATGAATGGGAGATCCTGCGGGTACTGAACGGTTCTCTGCAGATTCATATTGACGACGAGCTGTACTGTGCGCAAGCCGGCGACATTCTTTTGATCCGTGGCGGTGTCCTTCACGGTGGAATCCCCAATTCCTGCGTGTATGAATGCTTTGTTTTTGACCTATACGGTCTTTTCCGGACCATGGATATGGTAAAAAAGTCTCTTCGACCCTTCTATCGGCAGATGCTGATCCCCCAATCCCGGCATTCTAGCCAAAGCGACAGCAGTATTCACCCAACTGTCAGCGAACTGATGGCTGTTTTTCATGATAACGACGAAAAGGACTGTAAGGAACTGATCACGATTTCCTGTCTAGGCAAACTGTTCGCAACCATTCTTAAACAAGGCCTATACTCACCTGCCCCCGAAAAAAGCATCAGCAGCAACCACCGGATCGGGCAGATTAAAACGGTTTTGGAGTATATTGAGGCAAACTACGGCTGCGCTATATCCTTGGATTTGCTGGCTGATGTTGCAGGGATGAACCCCAAATACTTTTGCAGAGTCTTTCACTCTCTGACCCATCAATCTCCCATGGAATATGTTAATTACTACCGCATTGAGCAGGCTGCATATCAACTCGACAACATGGATAAATCCATTACCGCCATTGGTTCCGAATGCGGCTTCGCGGAGAGCAGTTATTTTACAAAAGTGTTTAAAAAGTACAAGGGTGTCACACCAAAGGAATACCGCCGTAATATAATTTCCTTGTAGTGCATGAAAAATCCAAACACCGTAACAAAAAGAAAACCGAAACAGCAAATGCTGTTTCGGTTTTCTTGGTCCGAGTGTCGAGATTCGAACTCGAGGCCTCTTGAACCCCATTATACAGCAATATAAAAAATTGTAAAATAAGGAGAATTTCATACCATTCTACCGTGATTTCGATTTCAAATATTGCAAATATTCTTCTATAATCGCCAACGATTCCACACATTCAACATCTAATGATGCCACGGGATATATGGCGATGCCGTCATAAACCTAATTCAGGACACACCATCTAAATATAAGACACAAGGCACCGGAGCTTTGACTTCGGTGCCTTACTATTAATTTGCATTCCATTGTTATGTGTGATATGGATGGTACTGAGCATGGCTGAATTTCGCACCAATTGGCCGTCCTCTGACCACTTTTTGCTGAAACTGCAGCTTGCCATCCATAAAGAGAAAAGTCAAATGGAAGATGGTGGGCGTAGGCAAAACGCGACCATCCACACAAAATTCGTTCAACTGTCTCCAGTAGCCGGTAGCCGCAGAAACGCCATTGTCTTTGGGCAGGAAATCATTGAGGGTGGTCTCTGTAAAGTCGGTCTCGGCAAAGTCCTTGAGTCCAGCATCCACTTCAAATTTATCGCCGCCCACCAGGTTCAGCGTAACATGGCAGATATCGTCAGTAAAGGTAAGCTGCGCGCTCTTAACGTACTCGTCGCCTTCCACTTCATAGGTTTTTCCGTTAACTCTGGGTACCATGGGAGACGGAGGAGAGTACTTCTGAGGCAGGCTTAGGGACGCGCATCTGCGTCGCAGAGATTCCAAAGCTTCGGGGTTCTCGGGCAGACTGTCCTCGAGCTTTGTGAGGATGTGCTCATAGAAGCAATCCAGCTCGTCCTGAACCACCTGGGTGTGTCCGGAATTCAGGCAAATCATCAGGTCGTAGTCCGGATAGCATGCGCAAATCTGGCCGTAGGCTCCACAGAAGCGGAAGGAATTGTACTGACCTCTCCACATGAGATATGCATAACCTTGCTCCCAGTCGTCATCCTTTTCCACACGGCTCGGATTGATGCTGCCAATATGCTTGCTGGTGGCGTCCTTGACCCATTCTTCGCTAAGCAGGCGCTCGCCTTCCCAGACACCGCCGTCCATGTAGCACTGGCCGAACCGGGCAAGTTCTTCCTGTCTCATTCGCAATGTGCTGTAGCCCACAGACATACCTTCGTCATCTGTTAGGAAATACGGATCGATTTTTAGCTTGTCAAGGAAACGGGGTCTAAGATAATCCATCATATCCATGCCGGTTGCTTTCTTGATAACCGCGGAAAGGATGTACGGATCGGTATTCTCATATTTAAACTCAATGCCACTGTCGCATTTAAAGGGGGCGACGAAGAAATCTCGCTTCAACTGGGTAGGAGCAATTTCAAAATTAGGATAAGCAAACACCTTTACGGCGTGTCCATCAGCCATGTACATCAGTTGACGAATCGTAATTTTCAGCGCACGAGGATCCGGATTTTCGGGGAGGTATTCCGGAAGATAATTCGCGACCGGGTCATCCAGATTCAGCAGTCCTTCCTGGGCCGCAAAGCCAATTGCAGCTGCAGTAAACGCCTTTGAGCAAGACTGAATCACATGAGGTTCATCCTGAAAGGGCGCAAAGAAGCCCTCAGCTACGATTTTTTTATGGCGAATAATTGTAAAACCGTGGGTTTCCTGGTCGTCCGTGTGCTGGCACATGGTATCAATCAGCTTTTCGATTGCCGCACTTGAGATGCCGACGGATTCAGGTGTTGCAAACTGGAACCATTTATCTGACATATTATATTCTCCTATACACCCGCTCTCCCTTTAAGGCATAGCAGGAAACATACTTCTATACAAACAAATCTATTTGATTCTGCTAATCAATCATAATATTGGCAAGCATCATTATCGTAGTCATTTCAAAACATTGTATTATTGGTAGCATATTTTTCCGCATAAGTCAATCTTCAATTTTAGAAAAGAATACATTTCTGATTGCTTCCTCAATAGCAATATGGTCAGAATACGTACCAAGCAGCGTCCCATACTCCTTGGCGGTAAATGTTCGCGTTCTCAGAAACAGGGCGTATCGAATGTCCACAAACCCGTACTTTTCCGCAATCTGCGCTCGCTGTTTTGCTTGTCTTTCGGTATACTCACAGGGTGTTTCTTGTTTGCGGTTATGGTATTTGTAGTAATACTCTTTATAGATGCGATCCACATCCTCTGAAAGCGCGGGGTTTCCCTTATCACGAAAAGGGTGATTGGCAAATCTTGCGAACACACCGCCGCTTTTCAGCATAGAGAAGACTTTCGGTTCCCGTGTGCATTTTGTCTATACCATAGGTATGATATATACTATCAACTTCACGACGCTTAGTGCCATAATACATCCAACATCACCCCCAAGCATGTCTATTTCTTAACTTTACCACCGGTTTTCAGTTTTGACAATTTATTTCCGCTCGTTTTTGGTGGTTTATATAGCATCTATATCAAAATTTTAATTACTCAAAAAACAATTTGTAAAGTCGTTTCTAAAATAAGGCAAATCCTTCCATTAAGGCTCCCGAAAAGCAAAATTTTCATCATAATTCCACACGCCATTCCACACAAAAACAAAAAGTTCCGTTTTCATACGAAAACGGAACTTTTTTGGTCCGAGTGTCGAGATTCGAACTCGAGGCCTCTTGAACCCCATTCAAGCGCGATACCAAACTTCGCCACACCCGGATATGCTTGCGTTTCCTTAACGCCAGAGTATCTTAGCATACATTGACGAAAAATGCAAGCACTTTTTTTGATTTTTTAAAAATTTTATTCTCCGGGATTTGCGTTGATCACTTTGCCAAGATTCCAGAGTCTTGCAACCATCTTTTCCGCTTCCGCTTTTTCCTGTTCGTTGTTGTATTCCACATAAACGGTATGGCTTCCGCAATCAGCGCACTCTACCTGCACATTCCAGCCGCCCTCATGCATCAGCATACCGTTGCCGCGGCAGCAGGGGCAAACTTCAAGTTCAATATTGTCCATCATAATCTCCTTATCTAAAAACTTTCTCATTCACGTCATATACTTCCAGCCGTCTGCATTTACTGAAGTCCGGGGTATAGTTCGGCAAATAAGTGTACACCGCCGCGCTTATATGCGCAGGATTCAGTGCAGGATTCTGACAGTAAATACAAGATGACAGTACAACGGTATGTTCATCCTTTTGTTCTGCTTTTATGCGTTTTATCAAGGGAATGATATCCTGCCGGACCACACCGTTCTTGCCCTTTTTATCCAAAACCAACGATTCGCGGGCAAACAAGCCACGAATCGCGTCCAGTGCGCCTTCCGGCACGCCATTGTCATACTCCAGTTCAACTTCGCAGGATAAACAAGCCAGATTTTTGATCTTGCTTGCGTTATCATACACCGTGAGCACCCGCACTCCCTCTACAAGGGCGCTGTTCAATCCGGAAGCGATTTCCTCATTGCCGACTGATTCACCGTCCAGATCAAAGTCCAGCAGCTCACAATAGCTTTCAACGCCAACGCTCAGAGGCAGCGCAATGGATACAGAAGGTCTGGGATTAAAACCCTGAGTATGGGTCAAATGCAGCCCCGCCCGTTTGAACGCCCGCTGGAACAAGCGCATCAGATCCAGATGGGAGATCCAGACCGCGTTGCCGGTTTTTTCAAACAGAAGTCTAGGCATCGCACTGCACCTCCTTCAGCAGGCAGTTGGCTCCGCACCCGGCGCAGCCTTCCCGGCAATCCGGTGTCACCTTTTCCTCGTAGGCGCGCTTTCGTTCCAGTTTTAAGAACCGCTTGGTGACACCAACATCAATGGTATCCCACGGCAGGATCTCATCCTCTGCATATCCGCGCACCGTATAGAAATCCGGATCAATACCGCAGGTTTCAAATGCGTCAAACCACTTGGCATAGTTGAAATACTCATCCCAGCCGTCCAGCCGGGCGCCGTTCTTCACAGCCTCCTCGATCACCGTACCAAGCCGGCGGTCACCACGGGCAAAAACCGCTTCCAGCCGGCTCAGATCCGGACCGTGGTAATTATACTCAATGGATTTGGAGTACAGATGCTTCTTCAGCAGCCGGCAGCGACGAAGGTACTCATCCGGCGTGATCTGCATTTCCCACTGGAAAGGCGTATGGGGCTTGGGCACAAAATAGGCAGTTGCCACATGGACCCGCAGTCCCCTCTTTTTGTTGACCGCATGTTCTTTCCATGTAAGGATCACCTTATACACAAGCTCGGCAATGCCCAGAACATCCTCGTCCGTTTCTGTAGGTAGACCCAGCATAAAGTAGAGCTTCACATTGTTCCAGCCGCCAGAAAAGGCATTCCGACAGGTGGTAAGGATCTCCTCTTCGGTCAAGTTCTTATTGATCACATCCCGCAGACGCTGCGTGCCGGCTTCCGGAGCGAAAGTAAGACCGCTCTTTCGCACAGTTTGCAGTTTTTCCATCAATTCTCTTGAGAAATTATCCGCACGCAGCGACGGAACGGATAGATTGATCTTATGATCCGCGCAATAAGGGATCATCTGATCCGTCAACTCCTTAAGTCCCCGGTAATCAGAGGTGGAAAGGCTGGACAGTGTGATCTCATTATTACCGGAATCCTCCAAAGTCTCAACTGCCTGCCGGTACAAAACTTCCGGACTCTTTTTCCGGACCGGACGGCAGGAAAATCCCGCCTGACAGAACCGACAGCCACGGATACAGCCACGGAAAACTTCCAGGTTGGCTCTGTCATGGACGATCTCCGTAGAGGGAACGATCATCTTCGTGGGCCAGTAAGCCTCATCCAGATTTTCTACGATCCGCTTGGTAACGGTTTCGGGTGCTCCCTCCAGAGGCACAATAGCAGAAAGAGTTCCGTCTGCGTTATATTCATGCCGATAAAACGACGGCACATATACACCGGGGATCTTGGAGACTTCCTTTAAAAACTGTTCCTTGCTCCAATCCTCGGCCTTTGCGCGGTCATACAAAGACACGATCTCAACGGTGATATCTTCGCCCTCACCCAGAGAAAAGAAGTCCACAAACTCCGCCAAAGGCTCGGGATTAAACGCGCAGACACCGCCGGCGAAAACAATGTTCTTAAGCCCATGACGGTCACGGCTTCGCAGAGGCACGCCAGAAAGATTCAGCATATTTAAAATATTGGAATATGCCATCTCATAGCCGATGGTAAAGGCAATCATATCAAAATCCTTCACGCTCTGTTGGCTTTCCAGCGCCCAAAGCGGAAGTCCATTGGCCCGCATAGCCTCTTCCATATCGCCCCAAGGCGCAAAGACACGCTCGCACCAGACACCGTCCATTTGGTTCATCACGCCGTAAAGAATCCGCATGCCTACATTGGACATACCGATCTCATAAGTATCCGGGAAGCAAAATGCCACCCGCACACGTACCTGAGACAGGTCCTTCTTGATTTCGTTATACTCCCCTCCCGTATAACGGGCAGGCTTCTGCACCGTTGGGAGAATTCTCTGCAGTAATTCTGTCATAACCTTACCTCTTTACAATGGTAGGTCTATTGTACCCTCTGTTACGGCAGTTTGCAAGGAGTTTTTCTCTTTTCATACGAAACAGCAAAACCGTCACCAACAGCAACGGGAAAGCACCCAGGTTCAACACGAATGTTCCAACCAAAGCTAAAATTACAAAAAGGACCGTCACGACATACGCAATGACTGTGCAGAGCGTTTCTGCCCGCTGTCGCGGTAAAAGTGCAAATGACGCAGTCCGCAACGCTCTTCCACCATCCAACGGGTAGATCGGAATTAGATTATACAATCCGTGAAAACAGCCGCACAGCGCAGTTCTTGGAAGCCATGTTACGACAGTGAGGAGCAGAAGGCTCCCGAATGGACCAGCAAGAACGCAGATCACTTCTCTGCCCGGAGTCATCAATCTGCATTCCATAATAGTGCCACTATCACCCACATTCATACTGTGGATGCTGCCTCCGCACAATCTTACGGCAAAAATGTGACACAGCTCGTGCCAAGAGGCGGCAGCAAACACTGCCGCAACCCACTGCAGCGGCAAAACCAGCAGCATTAATGCACCGCTCAGCATCATTGCGCCACTGATTTGAATGCTCCATCTATTCAAGTGACGCATTCTGCATTATATCCTTGCAAAAAGTCTTAATCGCTTCTATAACCCCTTCCCCCTCACGCAGATCCTCAACCATGTTCTCTAAGGCCTGTGCCGTGATATGGGGATCTCCGGGCAGCAAGACCTCCTGAACCCATTCCAAACCAATGGTTTTGACCGTGATCGCACATAGCACTAAAAGGATAATGACCGACGCAACAAATATGCCTGTCCTTTTTTTTCGTTTTGGATGCGGAATTCTACCAACACTTTCATATTCAATTCGATACCCCATAGCAACGCCTCCCCAATTACTTTATGATCGCGCGGGATGATTCATGCCGAACAAGGCTTGACAATCGGCATAAATTCCATTATAATACTTTAGCTAACGGGGTGTGGCGAAGTTTGGTATCGCGCTTGGTTCGGGTCCAAGAGGCCTCGGGTTCGAATCCCGACACTCCGACCAAACAGTCTTATACGAACCTTTTGGCACCGCAGTTGTTATGTGCGGCAATTTATTTGTGTTCAGTAAGGCATTATAGAGAATCAGCACCGGTCTCCCGGTGCTGATCTTTTTTAGCCTCCACCCAGTATCAATCTGGGCAATTCCGCTTCCGCATCCTTTGCCGCCTTCTTAGCATCGATGATTTTTTGACCTACAGCTGAACTATACGGATTATTTTTGGCGCTTGTAGATCCGGTTGCCAGCTGCCAGAGAACCGCCTTCTGCTCTGCAGTGCAACGGTTGCCCATGCTGTCTATCGCCGCCTTGACCTCAGCCTGCGTGTACCGGCCGTTTCCGTCTGCATCGTAATTCTTTCTGATCTCGTAGAAGGATACATATGCTTCCGGGTCCACACCGTTCTCATTCGCCATCTCTGCCTTTTCAAGCTGCGCCGATGTCATGACCATAGACAGAGCTGCCAGCTGATCCGAAGAATCCCGGAACATATCCACACAGATTCTCCACTTATCTACGCTCTCGATTCCGTCATCACCGGCGCTGTCAACTGCCTCCTCTATCCGGTCGATCAGCTCATAAGCATCTTCGCTCTTCAGGCCTGCGCCGATTAGTTCCTTGTAATCTTCCGTCATGAAGCAATCTGCTGTCAGCTCGCCGCCTTCTTTTGCGGCATCGATTTTTTCAGCTGCCGTGTTGATCTCATAATCATCAAACACTTCCGCCTTTGCCTTCTCCGAAGCATAGGAATACAGTCTGCTGAGGATCTTAGATCTTCCTTCTGTATCTGCGTCCGCATATCCTTCTGAAACTACGATTTCATCCAGCACATCCGCCACGATTCCAGTCCATGCTTTTTCGTATACCTGCTGCTGATAGGTGCCAAGCTCCCGCTTTTCTCCATCTACCGTAACCGAATCCGGAGTAGCGCCGGGAACTGCAGATTTATGTCCTGCTTCATAGAGAGCAGCAAGTTCCTGCACCGTTTCATCGGAATCGGTTGCTCCCCGGTCTCTCAGGATCCTGCCCAGCCGGGATTTCAAAGCGTCGCCCTTCAGTCCTGACAGATCCCCCTTGTCGACACTGGCAAAGAGATCATCATATGCAGTGCCCAATTCCGGAGACATCCACTTCACAGCACCCAGAAGATACCCTTCAATATTGGAAACCGGTATGCCGCTGGCGGGCAGGCCCGGCAGATACATTACCACCTTTTCCGCCAGATCCTTTATGCTGCCAAGGATATCAGGACTATTGTCTTTGAAGTACTTCCACACGTCGCCGCCATTTTCCACCACATCTGCCGCCCCGGAAACGATCTCGCGCATACTCCCGCCAGCTGTAGAGATCGAAGTGATCAAATCATTTATCTGTTCCATGCCGGGTGTTTCAATGTCGTAGATCTTCTCTCCGGTCAGCAGATTTCCTATGACCTCAAAGATTTCCTCGCCAAAGGTCACTACGCCGGCAAAGGACCCGAGCATGCCGGACACCATCTCTCCGAGAACGCTTTGAAGCGTCAATTCCTCTTCTTCATCCCGATAACGCTTTCCCTTATTCTTCCACAGTGCCATAAGGAAGTTGATGGATTCTGCCCACATTGCGTTCAGTGCCATCGATACAAACGCCGCACCCACCGCTTTCTTTGCCGTAGCTTTCACCTTTTCATCAGCTCCGGTTCTGGCATAATACTGCGCCTCTCCGATCTTTTGCCGCAGTGTGTTATAGGTCTGTGCAGAGTCGGAGCGGAATAGTGTAAATGCACGTGTAATCGGATTCTTGCTCTTACGCAGGCTGCCCTGATGGATCTCATCAGAAGTAGACTGGCTTCGTGCCAAGGCATCCTCGAACAGCTCCGCCACCTTCTTGTAGAAAGGACTCTCGCCTTTGTCTATCTGCTCCTTTGTTCCTACTTCCAGATTAGGATGCTCACGGCGCACCTTATTCTCCGCCCAGGGCCACAGCACACTGGCAGCCCAGCCGTCCATAGCCGTAATGGCGTCACCGCCAAATACAAATCCATAGAACTTGTTTGTCTGCGTCCAGTTGGGATTTTCCTTCAGGTGCTTTGTCTCCGGCATGGAGTAACCCATGGTTCTCCACTCCAGATCCTGCGTGTACTTGGCAATCAGATTTCTGTCAATATTCTTGACCTGCACTGCGCTCGGTACATTCCGGGCATCCAGATATGCAGACGCCAGCGGGATACTGCCGAGCTGTTTCAGCACAATGCTCGGATTCGCGCCAAAGATTGCCGTGATGTAGGTGCTCTGTAGCTTCGATGCCCAGTTGCTCACAGTTTCGCTCTTTGCATCCTCGCCCGCCTGCAACGAGGAAATAAGATCCGTAATGTACTTCTTGCCTTCCTCGCCCCACTTGTGGGTGATCACATCACCGGTGGAGTTATTCTTCTCCCTCCAGTTCATCAGCGTTGTCCAGTTTCTGGCCGGGATCGCCATTCCCACGAAACGGGAAGTCTGATCCACATGCCGCTCAAAGGCATCGAATGCACTGATGTTGTAGCTGGGGTTCACCGCATACTGTCTGCCCTTCAGATTGCCTACACCCTCAGCAGTCTGGTCAAACACACCGAATTCCGCCTTCGTGTAGTTGCGGTTGGTATATATCGGCGCGTAATTCTTTCCCATGGCCTTGTCATAGCCATAAAGGACATTGGAGATCCGGTTGATCTCCTGCGTGGCAAAGGAATTGTAATACTGTTCCAGCAGTCGTGCCAGTTCCATTTCCTCGGCTGTCAGATCCGATACGATTGCCTTCACCGTTTCCGGTGCCATCCGTATGGTCCTGCCCTGAGCCAGTGCCTCCTGCCGTTTTCCCTCGCTGTACAGCGTCTTGTCTGCAAAGGTACGACCGCCGGTCATATGGCGAAGGTTGTCCGCATTCTTGTTTTCCAGATACATATGCACCTTCTGCGCAGGTGTCATGAACACCTTGACCGTATCACCGAAGATTGGCTTGTTGCCCATGCCCAGTTCCATCAGCTCCGGCACTTCGATTTCGTACCAGATTCCGTCCTTGCCCTGGCCGTCAGCCTTCTTGACCCAGTCAGCATGCTCAGTTAGGAAGTCCTGCAGCATTCTTTTGGCTTTCACCGAGTATGCCCGCATATCTCGTTCTCCTTTTTCCAGCTGACGCGCCATGGAGTAGAAAGCACCGTTAGGATCCCAGCCGCCCATCCGCTGCAGAACATTCATGGGTGTGAGCTGATCCAGATTCATAAGCTTGTCCAGCTTCTTGCCGGTATATTTTCCGGGTGCGGCCTCGATCTCATGCTTGGCATCCGTATACACCTCAGCGAACAGTCTCTGCATCTCATCGCTGATCACATTATTCCGGTTGTAGAATTCCGTACGCAGGCCGATTGCCGCCTTATAAAGATCATTCAGCGCACCCAGATCCATATCCGCGATCTTTGCGCCGTCCAAGCGGGAAATGATCATCTCTAGTTCTTTAGACGGTAAGAAGTTGGGATCATTCTTCATGGCGTCTTTGTACATCTGCGCAAGGTCCTTCCACGTGGCGTTGTACTTATCGCTCCAGCGCATTTCGTTGGCAGCACCAATAGCATACAGATCAATGTCACCCAGAACCTCGTCCCATGTTTCCTTCAGCTCCTCCGGTGCCCGGTTCCGGTTCTTATTCAGCCATTGCAGCGCCTTCAAGGTCTTCTCCTGCATCTGGCGCAGCTCCTTCCGGTCCCGCTGCCGTTGGGCCATCTCCATGTGCTCTGCCCGCTCTTTTGCGATCCGGGTGCCTGTGCGGTCACGAAGCTTCACTTCCAGCCTTGCCTGCTTCGCGAAGGTACGCAGTGCCTCATCCATCTGCCGTTCCATTCCGTCAAGCAGTTCCTTCTCGCTGACACGCTCTTGTCCTGCAAGCAGCGCCGTGTACTCGGCAAGGCTCATCTGATCGTCCCGGCCTTCCTCGGCGATCTCCACGATCCGTTCCAGAATGGAGCGCATATCCGTTTCCTCCGCATCGAACAGACCGGGCAGCTCCTCCGCCAGCTCCTGATTCCATGTGTCGATGCCTCCGGCACTGGGATCGGTGGTAAAATAGATCCTTGCGCCAAAGGCACGCCGCCGGATATCGTTCCAGTCGTCACCAAAGTCAGCACGGACGCTTTCGGGTACATAGACCCTGCCGCCCTTCAGGATATCTCTTGCATCCGAGAAATAGTCCTCTGCCGGCACTGTCATCACACCGGCGTCATACATTCGGTCAAAGAAATGCTTCCGGTCCTCCTCGGTCAGCGCGCCGTTCTTCAGAAGCCGGTCCGCATAACTGTCAATCACGGAACCAAGCTCTGCTTTGCTTCCTTCAGGGATGGAGAAAAGACTCAGCATATGGCCGCGCAGCTCCTTCTTCGCCTCGATTGGCTTGCTCTCCGCCACAGGCTTTGTCGCGGACTTTCTGGCAGCCTGCTTTTCTGCAGTTCTCTGTTTCGCCCGTTCCTTGCTTTCCTGCTTCTTCTGATCCTGCTGCTCCTTTTCCCATTTCCGGTACTTTTCGTACCCATCGTCGCCCAGCTGATTCCGCAGATACATCTCGTTCCACTCTTTGCTCTGGGCATTCATGGTTGCCCGGACACCTGCAAAGTCCAATTCTCCGGAGTCATCATCCACCGAATAGCGGATATCTCTATTCGTGACAGAGAATCGCCTACTTAATGGAATGATATTCCTGTCATTGTCATAAGTCACTGTGTCTGCAGACTTTATTCTGTTAGAATCAAATACAACATAGTCCGTCGTAAGTTGGTTTAGGTCATTATACCCTACACCATCGGAGATATTTTCAAATATAACACCGTCATATCTTTGCTTTTTTGCATAATCTGCCCATTCGTAGGTATCCATTTCTTTTCCTTCGTGGGTAATGCTTGCATAGTTTTGCCCTTGGCAATTAATGACAAGCGGCTTTCTAAGCATCAAGTAGACCGAATATACATAACTTCCATACCCGCCAGCATTATCAATATCACTGTTAAAGAAATGCCCAGCCTGTTCCGGGTATTGTCTTTTGAATACGGTTATCGGGGTATATGTTGTATCCCACTCATGACGTGAATCATTCCATGTACGATGTTCCTCCTGATTAGTAGTCCCGTGGTAAGCTTTGATGGTATACCCAGCAGCTGCCGCTGCCTCATCCACCATCTGCTGCGCAGTTTCCATATCACCGCTGTTGACTGCATCCATATAGCGCTGATCTGGATCATCTACAGAGAACCTTTCCTTTTTTTCATCTTGGTTTTGCATTTTCTCAAATGCTTGGGAATTTGCACCGTTTTCCAATTCATCCACTGCCCGGAGCTTCAGCCCGTACCGGTCCCGGAATTGCTCATCGGTCAGATAATCGCTTTCAGAAGATTCCTCCTTGACAGTTGGCGTTGGATCGTCTATAATATCATTAGAATCCAAGTCGAGGTTGTGTAACGGCAATTGTAGCCTATTAACATTCAGCCAACTTTGGATTCTTTTTTTGTCCACAAAACGGACCGCAACAGGCGTGCCATCCTCATGCGTGAAAAGGCTCTTGATATGACCTCTTCCCTCAGCAGAAGAAATTTTAAGGATGTCCAACACATTGCCTTTTTTGCTTGTCGGTGTTAACAGAATGACCGCAGTAACAACGTTTCCATGCTCATCATATAGGTCACCCATGACGATTTTTGAGTTGCTTCCTTTCTTCGAATCGATTACGATGATCGGATTCTCTAAAAGCTCCGGGATCTGTTTGACTGTTTCGATCGTCATTCCGTTATGCTTTCCTAAAAGCGTTTTGATCTTGGACGCATCCCACCGGATCTGCTTTTTCGGTATACCTGCTTCCTGAAGCGCATCAGATGTTTCTCCCACAACGAACGAAAAACCAATTGTGTTTCCATCCCAGCTGTCGATCAGACTTTCAAAGCGTTCGTCTATGGAATACCTCTCACCGCCATTCCCGGCGGTGTTTTCTTTTTGCCCGGTCACATCCGCAGGCGGACCGTTGGTCTCTTTTACTCCGTTCTCCTGTTCCTGACTGCGGAATCTGCCGGTACCCAGCTGCTCCATTTTCTCGTTGACAGCAGTCGTGAATCGGTCCGCTCCTGCACCGAAAGCATTGATGCCGGCATAGGCGTCCGCAAACACTTCCTCCTGCACCTGCTTCATCATCTTCGCAAAGTCCTCGCCGGTCTGCATATCCTCCGCATTATAGACTCCGCGCAGCGCCTCAACATACTTCGTTAACATGCTACGGAATTCTTCTTCGGAGTATGTTTCGATGATGTGTTGCCGGATCTCCTGATTCAGCCGGTCGCCAAAGAAATCCACCCGTCCGTGGTAGGCTTCGTGGTCGGCGATCTGCTCCAATGAAAGCCGCAGATGGTCCGCCCGCACTACAATGTTGTCTCCGGAGATCACACCGTTTACATTACGCACGCGACCATCATTACCCCGAACCTGAACGGCCCCCATGACATAAGAAACACTCTTGCCCGTTTCCTGATAGACCCGTTCCGCCACCGTGCGCATTTCTGCGTCCCAGTGCTCCTGTGGAACAAGCTGAATGTTTCTTGCTTCCGTGCCACTCTGGATTCCCAGCTCGCTGCTGCTTATTTTTGCGAGCCGTAAAGATCGGATACGATTGCGTCGATCAACTGCTGCTCTTTGCTGGTTAATGCTCTGCTGCCGCTGCGCAGCTTGTTCTGCTCCGCCTGCCACGATTCCAGTTTGCTCTGCGGTACCCGTACCGTCAAGCCGTTGGCTGCTTCCATGTAATAGACCGGCTCCTGTGCCTGCTGTTTCGGCATTGCCGGCAGCTGCAAGCCCTGCACTTTGTCCGTTGATGCTGACATTTTCTGTTCCTCCATTCATATTTTGACGGCGAAGCTGCTCCGCCACACTGATGTTTTCCGTACCAACCGCCCGGTCCTGCGTAACAAAGCCCTGCTTTTGCGGAACACTTTCACCCTTTTGCGTATCAATTGCTTGCATTTCCGTAACACCGGTATTGTTCTGGGTATCCGTATCCACCGCCCGCAGCCGCAGACCCGGGATAGACGGTTCGGCAGGCGATCCTTTGCTATCAGCAGAATTATCCCCCTGAATCGTGCTGACACCCGGCGCCATTTCGCCCCTCACTGTGCTGCTCTGCGTTTCGTTTTCTCTTGTTACATAGTCTTTGCTTTTTGCTTCTGGCCGCGCACTCTGCACCAAACTTCCGACACCGCCTAACACAGCTCCGCCGATAAAGGATTCCAATGCTTCGTCCAGCGCTTCTTCGGAGAAAAGCAACTGGCCCAGTGTTTGATCATCCAGATAAGTAAGCCATTGACCGAATTTGCTGATGGCACCGGAAAGAACTTCTTCGCCACCTTCGCCAGCCATATCAATCCCCAGTTTTGCAAGCGACCTTACTGCTTTGTTGGAAATACCACTGGCAAGCTTTTTTGCTATGGCATCGTCCAGTGTTTTTCCGCCGAATTTGATACCGCCTGAGATTTTTTCTGTCAAGATTTCCGCACCGGCAGAGATCATTCCGCTCAGTGCGGCCTCCTCCAGCGTTGCGCCGCTCTGGATGGCGGCTTCTGCTTCCGAGCCAAGGGCCGAAGCACCTGCCGTCAGCCACCATGGAACACCCACCAGCTGAAGACCGGCCTGCGCCGCAAGCTGACCTGCAGACTGTATAAGCGCATCTGTTTTCTCGCCGAATACCGAATCCTTTTCCGCATCGATACCCGTTAGCGCTTTGAACGGATCGGAGATGATCGATTTTGCGATCTTCCCCTCATCGTAAAGGTCCTTGGCTACAAAGCCGGACATCAGATCCTTATTGCTTTGCAGCATCTGGTTTTGCACCTGCTGCTGTCCGATGCTTAGAGGCGTCGATCCGCTCATTCCCTGCGCCAGTCCTTGCGCTGCGTAGGGAGCCAATGATGCTATGGCATCTAGCGCTTTTTCACCCAAACCAAGAACAGCGGCACCCAGGTTTTCTACCACATCAGCACCGGAGCCAAAGATCGCCTTGCCCACATTGTCTGAACCCTTTTGAAACCACGTGCGTTTATTATCTTCATCGACTTTCTGCTGCTGCGCCAATTGTTGCAGCTTCTGCGCTGTCTGCTGCTGCGCAGATCGTTGCAGCGCATCCACTTTGGGAAGAGCAGGCGCGCCCGAAATCTCTCTGAAAAGCTCGCTCTTTACTACTGGTACCGTTTCACTTGTAGCACTGTTTACTTGCTGGCGTTTTTTGCGCAACTGTTGCCTTTGTGCAGCAAAGCTGTCAGAGTCTTCAATTGCAGTCGCTGATGTCTGACCTACAGGCGGCATAACGCCGCCTGTATTATTATTTTCCGTTTTAAGCCTACGCTGTTCGCGCAGTTTTTGTCTCTCACTGGCATAGCTCATAAGGATCCTCCTTTGCTAATTACTTTGTAGTCAACCGGCCACGTATGGTTTGTATCCCGCCTCCGCCGGAACCCTTTACGGTGGAAGTTGGACTTTTCTTTACCCTGCGGTATTTATACATACCGTTTTCCACATACTCTTCTACCTCTCCTGCCACGATCAGTTCCTCGAGTCTGGCGGCACTGATCGGACCGTATCCAAGATCAAGAATACTCTGCATATCTTCGCCCAACACATCGCCCGGCTCTTTTGTCAGCTCGTGATAGTAATCCCATGCCTGCTGTGCGGTTCTGCCACCGGCAGCTGCCGCTGACTGATTGCTCCACATACCGTCTGCTTCCACGCCGAAGTATTTCTGCATCTGCTTGATCTGCTCCGTAGTCAGAGATTCATTGCTGAAATCCGTGCTGTTTTGGAACAAAGGTTTTGTCTGTACCGGCACTTGGTTCGGCTGTGCAGGGCCGAGTGCACCAAGAATACCAGATTCCAGTAGTGCTGTACCGGGTACATTCGTTACCGGAATATCCGTTACACTAGGCGCAGTATTACCCGGAACACTGCCAGTTCCCGCCGGGATCCCAAGGATCTCCGCGATCTCCGGTGTTGCATATCCTAAGGTCTCATACAACGCCAGCGCATTGGCGTACTTCTGCTGTGCCTGTTGATCCGCATACTTCTGCTGTGCCTGTTCTTTCTCATAAGCCAGCTGTTCCTGCTGGAGCTTGTCCTGCTGAAGGTGATATGCCCGGTTGTATGCCTCCTGCTGCGACTGCTGCGCCATCTCCAGCGCATTCAGATACCGTTGATACTCCGTCTGATTCTGGCTTTGCAGATTCCCCAGAGCTGTCTGGAGCATATTGAAGTTGTTTAGCCATTCTTCATAGTTCGTGTTCCGGTCGCTCTGGAGTGCGTTCAAAGCGCTCTGAGCTTGACTCAGTCCATTCAAATGTGCCTGATAGGCAAAGTTCCGATCACTTTGCAACACGTTCAGATTGTTCTGCAGCATATCGTACCGGTTCAGCCATTCCTCATAGTTCGTGTTCCGGTCGCCTTGCAGTGCGCTCAAAGCGCCCTGTGCCTGGTTTAGACCGTTCAGGAATTGCTGATATTCGAAGCTGCGGTCACTCTCCAAAGCCCCGAGACTGCTGAGTTTCTTTTCAAACTCACTCAAGTACTGCTGGTATGCATTCTGCTGTAGGGTCGGAAGCATATCTCCAAGCTGAGAAGCATAATAGTTTGCGGCCTGCTGTGCCGCAGTCAGCGCGTAGCTGGATGCTCTGCCGCCACTGGCTGCGCTGGCCTGCGCCAGAGCATTGGCGCTTGCTCGTTCGCCTTCCCGTAGCGATGCCTTCTTATACGCGCTCCATGTCGGATCACTCTCGGGGTTGTACTGAAATCCTTTAGAATTGATCACACCCTTCAGCATCTCTTGGTATGCCGCATCATCTCCATACTGGAACTCCCCGTAATTTGCCACCTTATCCAACGCCTGCTGGTACGCATTCTGACCACTGTACTGAAAGCTGCCGTAATTGTTCAGCTTATCCAGCGTTTGGTCATATGCATTTTGTCCGTCATATTGGAAGTCACCGTAATTCGTCACCCTGTCCAGAGCCTGCTGATAGGCATTCTGCCCGCCATATTGGAACGCGCCGTAGTTATTCGTCTTGTCGATCAATTCCTTGATCTGCGTGTCGTAGGTGCCGCTGTAAGGCGTAATCTGCCCAAAGCTTCCGTATGTCTTTCTCAATTGGTTCGCCGCTTCCGTCGCCAGCAGCTTCTGCTCAGCGGTACTGGCGCTGTTTCCATCCTTCAGCACTCCCAGCATAGAAAGTCCGAATTCCGGATTCTTCTGCGCGATTTGCAGGTCACTGTCCGTGAATTGTTTCAGCAGTCCCGCCGAATTGGCGGCAGATACAAAATCATCGTAAGTATAAGCCATTTGTCGTTCCTCCTAGTTTTTCGTTCGTAATTCTGAACCCACATAGTATTCGCGAGTCAGAGAGTATATCCGGCAACCACCGGTTCCGGTCAGCTTCAGCCGATAATGGTCCGCCCTGCGCGGGATGATTGGAAGATAACAGCTGCGCTTTTTTCCCTCACCCAGCGTTTGCCGCACCTTGTGCCACTGCCCATCGGAGTCAAATTGCAGCCACACATCCACGGTTGCGCCGGGATCCAGCTCTAGCCTTATCTGCAGCTTGCTGAGACCCTTCCGGTTGGGGCTCTCATCCGTAAAGTCACAGAACTCTGCCATCCACTGAATGCTCCCCTCCGGTTCTTCGCTGGTCGGCACCTCCGCATGGTTGCCCGTGATCCACAATTCGCCGCCGCTGCTCAGCATGTAAAGGTTTCCTTTCGCTCTGGCGAAACCAACCGCCTGCGTTTCATCCTCTGCGTGCCACAAGCCGGTCTGCGTGTCATAAATGTAAAGCCCCCACGCACCGCTCATGCTCTGCATGCTGACATAGTATTTCAGACCGTCAGAACCTCCCACCGCATTTTTGAAGCGGTCAATGCCGAAGGCCGCGCCCATGGGCTGCGGTATACCGCCGGTGTATGCCATGATCCCGCTGCGGCTCAGGTAGAACAGTGTCTCTCCCGCAATTGCAAGGCTCTTGCTGCACCCCTCTGCCAACCCCAGTGTAGAGCTGCCAAGCACCTCAAAATTGGAAGGCACCGATCCGTACACCTTGAAAATGTGATCCTCTTTGAAGAATGTGGGATACCCGCGGTAAGAAATGCAGCCGGTGAACGCACCGGCAGATCCGGAGTCCACCGCATATGCGTCTGTGTCCAGTCCGTCATACACATTCCAGTTGAAAATATCACCTAGTTTGCTGGCATAGATCGTAGTCTCCGTACAGCCCCACAGCCGGTTTTCGTTCTCGCACAGGAAGTTCAGATCAGGCACAGACCGTTCAATGGTCAGCTCTCCGTTCTCTGTGTAGGCTGCGCCGTCTGCGCCGAGGGTGAATGTATTCTCGTAGAAATACAGTTGATCCCCCTGGATTGCCCGAATGACCACACTGATGTTATTTCCCCGATTTGCTGTGCAGCCGCTGATCGTCACAGCATCGCCTACCCGGAAGTATTCTGACCAGTTAACGCCTTCCTTCGAAATTGCGTTTGCAGCCGCTTCTTCGCCATACAGTGTTCCGTCACTGAATGTCAAGCTATCCCCCATCCATTTGCTTTCCAGCGAACCGAACTCGTCAGTATCCACGTTGTAGTAACACTTATCCGGAAAGATAACAATATAGGCTCCCAGCGCCGCAAAGCTTTTTTCGCCTGCTGTAACCTTACCTTTTAGCTTGCCGTCAAAGAAAAACTCTGTACCATCGATCCAGCACAGCTTGTCCCAAGCAAAGAGTGCACACGGACCCGACAACCTGTTAAACAGAAATCGTTGTGCTCTGACTGAAAGCACCGGATAATGATCACCCGTCAGATTCCGCATATCATACAGCTCGCCGTCCTCGGCACCTACAGACCGGTTCAGTCCGCCGAACTTCACTTGCTGGCTCTTAGTAATCTTGTCAGCATATTTCATACTTGGAAGCATTATGTAGCTTCACCCCCACTTTCGAATAATTGTCCGTTGATGTAAATCTTTCCAACCAGATATACGGTTTTTTCTTCTCCGCCCAGAGTCGTACTGCCGTCTTCCGCCACCTGCACCACTCCGGACACCTTTTCCTGTTCCTGCTGAATCACCTGCAACTGTCCCTCGATCCCGCCTTCGCCGGCAAGCGCATTCTCCAATGCTTCCGTCCTTTCTTCCAGACCGCCTTCACCGGTAACAGTCTCTTCAAGCGCTGCAGTGCGGTCCAGCACGCCGCCTTCACCACCCACTGTTTTATTCAGCGCATCCACATCGGTCTGCAGAGCGTCGATATCTCCCTGCGCCGTCCCCAGCTGCTCCTCAAGCGCTGCAGTGCGCTCCAGCACGCCGCCTTCACCACCCACTGTTTTATTCAGCGCATCCACATCGGTCTGCAGAGCGTCGATATCTCCCTGCGCCGTCCCCAGCTGCTCCTCAAGCTCCGCTTGTCGTTCTTGCAGATCCCCGGTGTCTTTTTCCAGTCCCGCAATACTTTCCTCATGCTCTTTCAGTGTTGCATCTTTTGTTTCCGCGTCCTCTTCAAGCCATGTGATTGCATCTTCTGCCTGATTCATTCTTCCGCCCAGGTTTTCAAGACTGCTCACTCTTGCCGAAAGGCTGCTGATCTCATTGGAAAAGCTCGTTATGGTATTGCGAAGCTTCTGCAATTCTTCTGCCACAGAGTTCTTTTGCTCATCCGTCAGCTGCTGCAATGCCGCTTCATTAAAGTTTTCCGCTGTCAGATTCCGCATGGAGTATTGCAGACCTTCGCGCATCTGGTACAAATAGTTGTGCAATGCCGCGATCTGCCGAGATGGCGACTCCTCACCTGTGAAAGTCGGAAAGTTATCATCCATTGCAAGCCAGTTTGATGGCATTTTGATTCCCCCTTAACGCATCAGGGGCCGGCCGATCGGCCAGCCCCACCTTTTACTCATACACATTCACATCTGTCTCTGCAGTATCCGTGATTTCCTTCGGAATCTCATCACCCTTGTTGTTGATGATTTTCAGTCCGGCATTCAGAAGGTTCATCAGCCACTTCGGCATCGGCGCTCCCATTTTCACAGCATTCTCCAGAACGGATCCCAGTTCCGTCAAAATGTACCATGCCAGCACCATAGGAAATACCAGCACCGGCCATTCTATCTGCACAGGCAGATGCTCGCAGATGATTGCCAATGTAAGGTCTGTGATGCACGCAACAATCACCACCATGAGCATTCCCGCCTTGTGCTTAAGACCTTCTCTTGCAACAGCACTAGACCATTCACCGGAAAGCCACGCCGCTAAAGAGCCGGACAGATAATCCAGAATCATTACGGCGATCCAGATCACCGCCATGACTCCCTGCCACCCAAGGAAAGCCCCGGCCGCCGTGAAGAATGCCGCGATTCCGGCCTTGATCGTAACAAGCTTATCGTTCATTTTCTTTCCCTCCTCACTCTACGTCCATGTGGACATAGGTACCGTCGATATCGTAGGCATAGCTGATCTCCGGCTGCTGCCAGACATATTCCAGCACCTCAGCCGCCTTTCTGCCGCTGATGCAAAAATCCATTGCCTTGCCATACAAGTGCCGACTGTTGGGAACGCCGCCCACATTGGCATTGTGCTGTTCACAGCGCACGCCGGAACTGACAAGCGCCGCTGCGCCAAAGCGCTCCCGTACACGGTCGGCAACCCTCACCAACGCAGGGTGCATCTCTGCCGGGAATCCGTCGCAGTATTTGCCGCCGCAGTTGCACTTAAATTCCGCTTTTCTGAAGTATTTGACTTCGTTCCAGTTGACCTTGGGCAGCTCACCGCTGGCGATAACTTCCTTGATCTTTGCTTCTGTCATAGGCCCGAAGATACCGTCCATCACCAAGCCGTAATCCCTCTGGAATCTACGGGTGGCATTTTCCGACGCGGGGCCCCACAGCCCGTCCACGTTGTTCATTCTGTTGCTGTTCTCCGGATCGTAGTAACCCAGGTATTCCAGCAAGCACTGTTTCTGTTTGACTGTCATATGTACTCCTCCTATTCTGTGTAAACCGCCCAGCCGGCAGGATATGCCTCCGGGGAATAGGTGTTGCCGTCGATCCGCGACTGGTAGAGTGTGCCGTTATAGTCCACGATATCGCCTGTGTTGTAGGCATCGTGGGCACCGGTAGGCTGGCTCCAGACGGGATAACCCTTTTCG
>JAFQUA010000040.1 GCA_017408725.1 Oscillospiraceae bacterium | reverse complement strand
GCTACAAAAAAGATTGCCGCCAGCTTAAGGGCGGCTTCGTGGGTGCGACCATGATGAACACCGTACTGGCAGATAACGGCATGACGGACATCGCCTATGATCTGCTGTGCTATGAGGGCTTCCCCGGATGGCTGTATGCGGTAAATCTCGGGGCGACCACCATTTGGGAACGATGGAATTCTGTACTGCCTGACGGCAGCATCAGCGGTACCGGCATGAACAGCCTGAACCACTATGCATACGGCTCTGTGATGGAGTTCCTCTACCGCCACGGTGCAGGTATTCAGCTGACTGCTCCCGGTTTCCAAAAGGTGCGCCTTGCCCCCAAGCCGGATGCGAGATTAGGTGAGCTGTGCTGTGAATTTGATTCTGCTTCTGGCAAGTTTGTTTCAGAGTGGGAGATACTCCCGGATGGAATGTTGCGGTTTCATTTCGAGGTACCCTTTGGCTGCGAAGCGGAAATCTCCCTGCCAGAGCAAGAATGTTTCATCGTCACAGCCGGATGCTATGACTATACCATCCGTACGGAAAAGGACTACCGCTGCCTGTACCATGGCGATACTCCAATCCGGGCCCTCTTGGAGGATGAGCGGGCAGTTGCGATCTTAGATCGGCTCCTTCCCGGCACGGTGCAGAGTGTGGACCGAAGTGATGCGGAGGCTATGTCAAAGTCCCTGAATGACATGCGCTACCGGGCCGAACTGTTCCGTGCCCCGACGGCGCAGTATGATAAAGCAATCGAAGAGATATCAAAGCTGCGAAAGTGAGGGAATGCTTATGAAGCTGACCCATTTGCGAACCAATCATAGAGTGGCCCCATTGGGCATCGATGGAAAAGCGGAGTTTTCCTGGCAGATGGAAAGTGATATGCCCGGTACAGTGCAGACGGCTTACCAAATTACGGTCACAGCCCATGGCGAAATTCTATGGGATACCGGCATTGTGAAAAAAAGTAAGCAAAGCTTTATCCCTTATGCCGGAAAACCGCTTCGAAGTTGCACCCGGTATACATGGTATGTTACCGTGTGGGATAATCATGGCAACTGTGCCTCGGAATCGGACAGCTTTGAAACGGCTTTTTTGGTTTCAGATGCATGGAAGGCAAAATGGATCGAAAGCAGCATCGAAAGACCTGAAAATGCCGAGTACCGCCCCGGGAATCAGCCCCCAGCGGTACAGTTTGAAAAAGTATTTCTTGTAAGCGGTGAAGTTAAGTCGGCCCGGCTCTACGCCACCGCTTACGGCGTTTACCGCCCGGAGCTGAACAGTAAGCGGCTGGATGACCGGGAATTTGCCCCGGAATATACCGTTTATCGGAAATTACAGTATTACCAAGTCTATGATGTGACCCATCTTTTACGCACCGGTGAGAATCAGCTGACACTCTATGTTGGTGATGGCTGGTACCTGTGCCCGATGTGCCATCCGGCAGAAGGGGAGCACCATCCTTATCCCGCAGTGTTGTTCCAACTGGAGATCTGGTATGCGGATGGCAAAACGGAAACGATCTGCTCTGACGGTACAGAGATTTGCCGAACCGGCCCGATCCTCTATTCCGATATCTACTGGGGCAGCAAATATGACGCGACGGTGCCGTTTTCTAAACCTCAAAAGGTGATTTTGCGGGATTACGGCTACGGACAGCTTGCTGCACAGCCTATGGACCCGGTGCGCCCTGTAAAACTACTTAAGGCAGAACAGGTCTACACTTCTCCCAAGGGAGAAACCATCGTGGATTTCGGGCAGATTCTCTGCGGCAGGGCAAGGGTATTCATTGATGCACCTTACGGGCAGGAAGTAATTATGTCCTATTTCGAGCAGCCGGATATAGAGGGCAATTACCTGAATACTATGTTTGCGACCCAGCGGGATATCTACGTTTCCGACGGAAAACCGCGCTTGTTCGAGTCGCCCTTTGTGTTTTATGGTTTCCGCTATCTGAAGATTGAGGGAGCGGATGATTCCCGGCCGGAAATTTTTACCGCAGTTCTGCTGACCACCCAAAAGGAGAACATCGGCTTCTTTTCCTGCGATGAACCCCGGTTGAATCGGCTATATCAGAATATCCGTTGGTCCCAAGCAGGGAATATGCTCTCCGTGCCCACGGACTGTCCCTCTCGGGAAAAGGCCGGCTATACCGGAGATCTGCAAATCTATGCAGCTACGGCTATGGTGAACGAAGAAATGACACCGTTCCTGACCAGCTATCTGCGTAATCTGAAGGCGGAGCAGACGGAAGATGGTGTTGTTCCTATTGTCATTCCCCACAGCTGCAATTATGATGCTCTGATCCGCAACCATGCCAAGTCTTTCGGCAAAGAAAAGCTCACCGGCGTGGCTGGTTGGGGCGATGCGGCGGTGATCGTACCGTGGGAAATGTACCGCATGACGGGAAATGTGCTGATTTTGGAGCAGCAGTACGATTCCATGAAGGCATGGTGCGATTATATTCTGCGTACGGCAAAAGAGGAGCGGGGAGAATACCCGGAAGCGTTCGACGGATGGCTTTGGAACACGGGCTTCCATTTTGGTGAGTGGCATATCCCCAGCGAAACCTACAAGCCAGATCATTCCCACTGCAAGAATACGGCCCGGTATACCGCACCGCTCTTTGGCTACCGCAGTGTTTCCCTGTTTTCTGAAATCTGTAAGGTTCTGCAAACAGAAGACGCATCCTATTACGGACAGGCAGCGACACATATGAAAGCTGCCATTCAAAAAACCTTGATGGCAGAGGGGAAGATGCAAGCGGAGTTCATGGGTGCGTATGTGCTGGCCATTGCCTTTGATCTGGTGCCGGAGGAATACAAAAAAGCCTTTGCAGACCGCCTTGCGGAAATGGTGGAGCAAAACGGCTGTAAGCTGGACACCGGATTTTTGGCAACACCCTATCTTCTGGATGTGCTGGTGAAGATCGGACGCGCTGATCTTGCAGAAGCAGTTTTCTGGCAGGATGACGCGCCCTCCTGGCTGTATCAGGTGGACATGGGGGCTACCGCCATCTGGGAAAGCTGGTTCAATCTTCGACCCGGTGAAAACCCCGGGATCACCAGTTTCAACCACTATGCATTTGGAAGTGTGGATAGTTGGATCCTATCTTATATCTGCGGCATCAAAGCTGAAGAACCGGGCTTCCAAAAGATCCGCATTGAGCCCCACCCCGGCAGACTGAGCCGACTGGAGCGCACCTTCCGCTGCCCCTATGGTGAAATCAAAGTAAGCATAGATGGCGATAAGCTCCGGGTGAAGATACCCTGTAATACCACGGCAACCGTCATTTGG
>JAFQUA010000039.1 GCA_017408725.1 Oscillospiraceae bacterium | reverse complement strand
CATGGATGCCAAAACGCTGCGCAGCGGCGTAACAAAGAAACGCCAGATCAAAGGCTCGTCTGTGATCGCGGGAGTTGTCCTGGTGGGGATCCGCTCCGCGTGGACGATCTCCATGGTTTCCCGCAAAAAGGCTTCGCAGTTCTTTCTTGCGGCCCGGTCATCCAGAAACATATGCAAGGCAAAGAAATCCTTATACTCTGGATAGATGCCATAAGCTGCAAAGCCGCCGCCCAGTCCATTGGAACGGTCATGCATGGGCTTCATGCTTTCAATGATCTTCTCGCCGGTCATGCGCTTTCCCTCTTTTGAGATAACGGCAGAGATCGCGCAGCCGGAAGGGATTCGGATTTGACCCTCGATTTTATTCATGTAACCAACCCCTGAAAACAGAAAAAACGATGGTGTATTGCAAGGAAAGCGCACTTTCCCAGCAGAACACCATCGTTCTACGCCAAGAATACTCTAAAATCCGAAACTTTTCAAGTGCGCAAATTGCAAAAAAATAGCTTTTTGTCCCAAAACGCTTTTTCACAATTTGACAGTTGACTTTTTTTATACCGGGGTGTATATTTTGCGATGTTAAGAGACATTGGCGTCTCGGAGGGCTATCCCTCTGCGACGCCAATGTCTCTTTTTTTATTTTCTCTGAAAGGATGACCCACTATGACGACTGTACCGGAAATCTTTGGAAGTATGGTTTTCGACAGCCGCGTGATGAAGGCTCGCTTGTCCGCGGATGTTTACCATTCTTTGAAGCAAACCATTCAAAAGGGCACTAAGCTCGACCTGTCAGTGGCCAATGCGGTCGCCGCAGCAATGAAGGACTGGGCGGTCGAGAACGGAGCGACCCATTTTACCCATTGGTTCCAGCCGCTGACCGGCATTACCGCAGAAAAACATGACAGCTTCATCACACCTGCCCCCGACGGCAGAGTGATTATGGAATTTTCCGGCAAAGAGCTGATCAAAGGTGAGCCGGACGCGTCTTCTTTTCCTTCCGGTGGTCTGCGTGCTACCTTCGAAGCCCGTGGTTACACGGCCTGGGACCCCACCAGCTATGCTTTTATTAAGGGAAAGACGCTCTGCGTTCCCACCGCATTCTGTTCCTATGGCGGTGAAGCACTGGATAAAAAGACTCCTCTGCTTCGCAGTATGGAAGCGCTCAGCAAGCAGTCTCTGCGTATTTTGAAGCTTTTTGGAAATGATGAGGTCAAGCGTGTTTGTGCCTCTGTAGGCCCTGAGCAGGAATACTTTCTGGTGGATAGATCCATGTATGATAAGCGCAAGGATCTGATTTACACCGGAAGAACACTGTTTGGCGCTAAGCCGCCAAAGGGGCAGGAGTTGGATGACCATTATTTTGGCTCCATCAAGCCCCGTGTAGCAGCTTATATGGAGGATCTGAACGAGGAGCTGTGGAAACTGGGTATTCTGGCAAAGACGGAGCACAACGAAGTGGCGCCTGCCCAGCATGAGCTGGCCCCCATCTATACCACCACCAATATTGCCACTGACCAGAACCAGCTGACAATGGAAATTATGCAGAAGGTTGCCGCAAAGCATGATTTGGTATGTTTGCTGCATGAAAAGCCCTTTGCCGGTGTCAATGGCAGCGGCAAGCACAACAACTGGTCGATTTCCACCGACACAGGTGTGAATCTGCTTGCTCCCGGCGAAACACCATATGAAAATGCACAATTCCTGCTGTTTCTGGTCGCCGTTATTCAGGCGGTGGATGATTATCAGGGTCTTCTGCGAGCTGCCGTTGCCACGGCCGGTAACGATCATCGCCTGGGCGCAAACGAGGCTCCTCCTGCTGTGATCTCTATTTTCCTTGGTGATGAGTTGACGGCCATCCTGGACTCCATCGAGAACGATACCCATTACAATGGTGTCGAGAAAAAGAAGATAAAATTAGGTGCAGATGTTCTGCCTCGTTTCACCCGGGATAATACGGACCGCAACCGAACGTCCCCTTTCGCCTTTACCGGTAATAAGTTTGAGTTCCGGATGCTGGGTTCCAGTAACTCCATTGCCTGCGCCAACATCATGCTCAACACCGCCGTGGCCGAATCCCTGAAGCTCTATGCAGATGAGTTGGAAAAGGCAGAGGATTTCGATACTGCACTGCATGAACTGATCAAAAACACCATTAAGGCGCACAAGCGTATTATTTTCAACGGCAATGGTTATGACGATGCCTGGATCCGGGAAGCAACTGAAGAACGTGGTCTGCTAAATCTGCGCACTACGCCGGATGCCATTTCCATGCTGATTCAGAAAGATAACATGGAGATGCTGATTGCCCACAAGGTCTACACAGAGTCTGAGCTTCGCTCCCGCTACGAAATACTGCTGGAAAACTACTGCAAGGTCGTTCGCATTGAAGCATTGACCATGGTAGATATGGCGAAAAAGGAGATCCTTCCCGCTGTGGAAGCCTATGTTTCCAGTCTTGTGTCGGTCGCATCGGCCAAACGGTCTCTCGATGCTGATATCCCCAGCAGTTATGAGCAGAAGCTGATCAAGCGTCTGGCCACCTTGGTCGATACCATTGACTGCAGAACTGCATCTTTGGAATCGGAAATGGTCAAGCTGGACACGATGGACGATTTCACAGAAGAAGCGGCCTTCATCCGTGACAAGGTTATTCCCCAAATGAGTGAACTTCGGGTTGTCGTTGACGAGGCAGAAACTATGACTGCAGAAAACTACTGGCCGTTCCCCACCTACGGCGACCTGCTGTTCGGCGTGAAATAATGGCTTTTCAGTTTTTGTTTTTTCTTGCAGGAAAGGAAGGCTAACTATGATGCAAGACAAGATATGCAACGAGATTATCCCGGTGTTTTT
>JAFQUA010000038.1 GCA_017408725.1 Oscillospiraceae bacterium | reverse complement strand
TTTTTAAGCGGATCCTCTGATCCGCTTACTTGTCATGCTCTTTTTGCAGAAAAAGAGCATCCAAAACAGTTTCCTGTCTTAGATGCTCTCGTTTCGTTTAATTTACCTCTTGGCCTTGTCACTAACTTAATGACATTGGGTAAAACCGGGGGGTTGACTTTGATAAATCAAAACAATGAAAATGCTTAACCGCTTGGGCAAGCTTTTCCTTATTTCAGCATCTGACAAATACAATAAACAAGCCCGTAAACTACACTTGCACCCACGCCGTATACAATAACCGGCCCCGCTATTGTAAACATCTTCGCGCCCACGCCCAAAATAAAGCCCTCTGTTTTAAATTCAATTGCCGGGGATGCAATGGCATTTGCGAAGCCTGTGATTGGCACCAAGGTGCCTGCCCCCGCATATTTCGCAATATTATCGTACAAGCTTAACCCCGTCAACAGTGCGGACAGCACAACAAGACTCATGGATGCTGCGGTTGATGCATCCTGTTTTTCCAGTCCCATCGCTGTATAGCCGTTAATCGCCAACTGCCCCAGCACACAGATCAGCCCGCCAATCCAGAACGCATTGATACAGTCCTTCTTTATCGGCGATTTAGGCGCAAGCTCCTGCACCAGTTTTCCATATTCTTTTTCCGTCACTTCCATCCCTCCATACATCAAGATTTCCCCATTTTTTGAGATCTATACTTTAATGGAACTGCAACAAACCATTCCAAAGAACAACAAAAGGTGGAAAAAAGCACTATTCACACGAAAAATCATATGGTATACTGAATATAAATTGAAACAATCAATCCACACAAAGGAGATACCCATATGAAACCTTTAAAGCTGGAAGATCTTACTCTGGAACAGAAGATCGGTCAATTGATCATCGTTCGCGGTTTCCTGAATGACGAAGACCGTAAGTTCATCATGGAAATGACCGCCAAAAAGGCAGTCGGCGGCTTCCAGCTGCCCTATACCGAGGGCGGCGAGAAGCTGATCGAAGAGATCAACAGCACAGCAGGCTACCCCGTGCTGATCTGCGCCAATATGGAATACGGCTTCGCCGGAACACAGCTCAAGTTCCCGGCCCTAATGGCTTTGTCCGCCGCCAACGACGAAGAGCTTGCTTATAAAGCTGCCCAGGTCACCGCTATTGAAGCAAAGAAATATGGTTTCAACATGATCTGGGGTCCCGTCGTGGATATTTGCGCCAGAGGTAAGCTTTGTAAAAACACCCGCACTTTTGGTGACGATCCCTGGATCAACAGCCGCTATGCTATCGCTACAATCAAGGCCTATCAGGATGAAGGCATGCTGGTCACTGCCAAGCATTATCCCGGCAACAGCGATATTATGGATGATTCCCATCTGCGCTCCACCCGCTCCTATCTGACCAGAGAAGAGCTGATTAACAAGGACATGACCCCTTACTTCGAGATCATTAAGGAACTGGAGCTGTCCGGCATCATGACCTCCCACACGATCTTCGAGAAGATCGATCCGGGCATGCCCGCCACACTGTCCAAGCCGCTGCTTTCCATCATCCGCGAAGCCGGTTATGACGGTTTGATCCAATCCGACTCCTTTGCTATGATGGCTATTTGCCAGCGTTTTGGCGACAAGGCCATCGCCATGGCCATCGCCGCCGGTTGTGATCAGGTACTGCCCAACTATCGTCTACCCTTCAAAGAGGTCTATAACACTCTGTTGGAAGCTTATCACGAGGGCATCATCACCGAGGAACGGCTGAACGAAGCGGTTCGCCGGGTGCTGGAAGCTCAGGCAAAGACCCTGAAGCAGCCCTCCAGCGATTGCCTCAAGCAGGAGCATATCGATGCCATTGAAGAACTGAACAAGAAGAGTCTTTGCTATCTGAGCAAAGACGGCATCGCCCCCGCCCTTTCCCCCGACAGCACAAAGGTTTTCGTTCTCACCTGTGAAAACGAATTCCCCGGCGATGTCAAAGAAACTGCCGAACTGGAAGAAAAGGACACCTACTCCCGCAAAAATGTAGAAAAGCAGGGTGCGCTGATCCGGGAATACTTCCCGGATGCGGAAATCATTATCATCAACGAATTCCCCAACAACATTCAGAACGAGCGGGTGGCACTGGCCGCCACCACGGCCGACGATGTGATCTTCTGCACCTACTGCCGCCCCCACAGCTATCTGGGCAGCGACGGCATTACAGAGCGTATGGAATATCTGATCAATTCCAACCCCGAAAAGACTGCCGCTGCGCTTCATGTAGGCAACCCTTACGAAGCCACCAAATTCCCCAACGCCAAGCGGGTGTTCATCGGTCATTTAGGCGGCGACAGCCTCAAATATACGCTGAAAGCCCTGAAAGGCGAATTCATTCCCACCGGCAAGCTGCCTGTTACCCTCTGATTTGTACATATAAAAACGGTGTGCCGATGGCACACCGTTTCTTGATTCTACCATAGGTTTTCCACTTTCATCTCTGCGCTGTTGTTGAACAAATACAGCCAGCCGTCAATGAGTACTGCGCGCTTATTCTCATTTACGCCGTTGAGTTCTGTCACTGTCAGTTCCCGCAGCTGATATCCGTCAAACTGCAGAAGAATGTACTTTCCGGATCTGTCCGCATGGTCCGTCACGCCCAGACCCACCAGCTGATTCTTCCGGTCGATGAGATAAGACTTGTATTCCTCGCTAAAGACGCAGCGGCGCTCATACACCGCCATAGATTCCACGCCGGTTTCCGTTTCCGCGTAGATCTCGATCTTCAGATCACGGGCTCCGTTGTAACCGATGCCCAGCAGATAGTCACCGAAATTCACAAGAGAGCTGGAATAGCCGTCAATGGTGCCGGTATCCTTCCATGTAATGTTGCTGAGATCGCTAAGGTCGAAAATATACACGGGATCTGTCATTGTAATGACCTCTGCCGTGCAGACATAGGCCGTTTTCCCGTCAAACCGGACGGATTCCGCAGACTCTCCCTGGGGGGCAAAAGACTCCACGCAGGCGGCAATGCTCCAGTCCGCCATGCTGATGCAGTACAGATTGACATTGCGCGTATTCTCCAAAGACATACTCCATGCGGCGTTTCCTTCCACCCGATACTGATTCACTTGCTTATTGGTGGATGTCACAACCCGCAAAACGCCTTCATATTCATCCATGCTGTACTGATTTTTCACCGTGCCGGCTACCGTGATCCCGCCCTTTTGGACGAAACCGTCCGCATCATAACCCAGGCAGGTGATCTGGGTCATAGTTTGCCGGCCCCAAATATCACCGTCAACTTCTCCCCTGCCGGTGGTCTCGGTAAAACTGCGGGTAGCAAAGATGTTTTCTTTGGAAACATACAGTTCTTCGGAATAGGAAAGGAACGCCGCAGAGTCTTTTACCGCCATACTCTTCTGTTCCAGCAGTGTCATCACTGCATACCGGGTATCGCTCAGTTTCTCCGGTGCGACGATATCTTCCGCCGCAACATACTGCATCTGGCCGGGAATGCCCATACCGGGCAGGTAAGTTTCCGGCCGGTCAAAGCTGACATTTTTACCGATCTGATATTGGGAGATCAGCAGCAGGTTTCCGTCCACCAAACGGGAGGACAGGTATCTACCCGTCAGGAATACTCTGCCGGTTTCCCGGATCGCCGTCGGATCCGATACATCCAGTGTCAGAACGCAC
Organism: Oscillospiraceae bacterium; assembly: GCA_017408725.1. The sequence goes on along the minus strand of JAFQUA010000038.1, from coordinate 47,839 downwards.
ACAAAAGCTTCTTTCTTTCCTTCCGTCAGCGCATCACCGAAACCGGGCAGAATCAGGGTAACGGCAGTACCGTCAGCGGACAAGTACATTTCCTGCTCCGCGCTGTATGTGAATAGCGCAGCGCCGTTCAGATCAATGGGATAGCTGCCAACCTTTTCACTGTCCTGCCCTGCAATGCTGAAAACGTTCAGCTGATCGGGACTCAGATAGAAAATATGCTTATCCGTCCGCTTGATCAGATCTCCTTCGGTCACGCCCTCCACCTGATTGTCTGTGACCTCCTGATAGGCGTTTCCTGTATTCATTCCCGGTACAGGCATTGTCGTGACCGGTTCTCCTTTTTCCCCTGCAACCCCCGGCGCCATAGGCGCAAATTTTCTCAGTGTGCCGGCCAGCAGCTTTTCGAAATTATTCGAATAGGAAGGCCTCCGGTAGGTCGCCACATTGATCTTCCGGATCAGATCATAATACGGGCTGTTTTTGTACTGCCGTACATCGGGCGGATTCGTACCAAAAGGTAAAAAAAGCACCAATGCCAGCGCCACCAATATACCGGCGCAGACGGCCGCCTTGACAACAGATGACTTCCGCTTGCGCTGCAAAATGTCGATTTTCTCCAGAACATCCTTTGTCCGCTGCTCATATGTCTTCATGGGTAATCCCCTCCTGTTCAAGCAAATGTTTCAAGGCGATCTTGGCGCGGGCATGGAGATTATAGACCTGCTTCAGGTTCTTTCCCATGATCCGGCAGGTATCCTCCATGGAAAACCCCGAAAGATGGATCAGCTGCAGCACTTCCCGGTACTGGGCAGGAAGCGCCTGCATACATAGATATAGTTTTTCATCCCGATAACGCCGCTGGTAGCTTTCCTCTGCGCTGCCAAAACTGAGCACATTTTCCACATCATCCAGCGCTACCTCTTTTTTGTGCCGCCGCAGATAATCGACACAACGGCTTCGCGCAGTTTTATACAGATAGGCGCGCATTGCCTCCTCAGAGGGAAAACGTTTTTTCTTTACCATCAGCAACGCAAAGCAATCCCCCGCCACATCCTCCGCGGCGGCTGAATTCCTCAAATAGCTGTAGGCAAAACGAACAAGGGCATCGGAATATGTACGGATCATTTCTTCCAGAGATCGCGGATCCCCGTACCAAATACGGCGGTAGCTACTTTCACCGGATTCGCTCATTTTGATCACCTCTGCCTTAATAACGGATAAGCCGCTGATTTTACTCACCATTTTTCAAAAAAATTGCATTTTCTGTCCATTTTCTGTATAATAGCAAAAAAAGGTAAAGGAGGCAAGCCTATGTACCGGACGCTATCTCAGCATTACCGCAGCCGCTTTGGCTGCAAGGTCTACAAACTGGCCATCGACGCCGGCTTTACCTGTCCCAACCGGGACGGTACTGTGGGTACCGGCGGCTGTACCTTTTGCTCTGCCTCCGGCGGCGGTGAATTCGCGGAAAAAAGCTGCGTATCCCTTAGCGAACAGCTGGAAAAAGCTAAGAAGCGGGTCTCTTTCAAAAACAAAAACGGCAAATACATCGCCTATTTCCAATCTTTTACCAATACCTACGCGCCCGTCAGCACACTGGAAGCACTCTACCTGCAGGCGATGGAGCCGGAGGATATCGTAGGTCTTGCCATCGGCACAAGACCGGATTGTCTTGACGGTGATGTGGTGGCGCTGCTGGCAAAGCTGAACCGGATCAAGCCGATTTCCGTGGAGCTGGGTCTTCAAACCATCCACGATCCCACAGCAGAGCGCTTCCGCCGCGGCTACCGAACAGAAGTCTATAATGATGCTGTCCGGCGGCTCAAAGCGGCTGGCATTGAAGTTGTCACCCATATTATTTTGGGACTTCCCGGAGAAACTCCTGAAATGATGGTAGACACCACCCGGCAGGTGATCCAAGCCGGTACCGACGGAATCAAATTTCATCTGCTTCATATTCTTCGGGGAACGGATTTGGAAATGGACTATTTGCTGGGTAATTTCCAGTGCCTTACATTGGAAGAATACGCCCGCATTCTAAAGCTTTGTCTTGCAGAGTTACCGGAGACCGTGGTTGTACACCGGATCACCGGCGACGGCGCCAAAAAGGATCTTGTGGCACCCATCTGGTCTGCTGACAAAAAGGCCGTTCTTGCTTACCTTTGCGCCTATCTGGCGGAATAATGCTTTCCGTTCTGCGCTCTTGTCATTTACTTCCCGTCGGGATATAATAAAAACAAACATCAGGAAAGAGGGATTGCTGTGTTCTCTCAAAACGATCGGTGCCTCTACCGGAAAAATCAATTAAATGAAGTGATCTGTCAGCTTCGCTTTCCGGAAATTTTGTCCATCGGCGCAAATGCTCCCGCGAATTTTCAGGAAGCGATACGAAGCGAATATCCCGTGTATAGTGCCAAACAGGAATTGGGTATTCCCAAGCTCGCCGGTACTCCCGGTAATCCCGTTTTTCAAAAACCGGAGCCGGTGCGAAACTACCTGTTTGCCAGTGCAGACGGTGTATGGCGGGTCAATCTGACCTCCAAATTCATTTCTTTGACCTGCACACGATACACCTGCTGGGAGGAATTTGCGAAAAAGCTGGATAAACCGCTGGCTGCCTTCATAAAAATATATCAGCCTGCTTACTTTGAGCGGATTGGTCTGCGGTATCTGAATTTCATCTCCCGCTCCGGTCTGGCTTTGGAAGATCATCCTTTCCGGGATCTGATCGCCCCCTGCTATCTGGGGCCCCTTGGGGATGACGACGTGCAGGAGATGCAAACCAACCGCTGCAGCACCGACTGTGATCTGGCGCTGAAAGGCGGCTGCCGTGCGAAGATCCATGCCGGTCCCGGTACCGTTAAGTTTAACGGCAAAGCCGATCCGGAACTGAAGTTCATTTTCGATCTGGATCTGTATATGCCCGGTAACCTGCCTGTAAACTATTCCGCAGGCACCCTGCAAACCCTTCATTCTCAAGCCTACCCCATTTTCCGGGGAGCTATATCAGACCTGCTCCATAACGCTATGGAGCAGGATACCATTTAAGGAGACGCATTATGCCTTACTTTTTCTACGGTTTTGACTGGACATATCTGGTCATCGTGCTGCCCTGCATTCTTTTGTCGCTGTGGGCAAGCAGCAATGTTAATTCCACTTTCCGCCGGTACTCCCAACAGCGATCCCGCCGCCACATCACCGGTGCAGATGCCGCTCAGAGGGTACTCCATGCCAATGGCGTCCATGGCGTACGAATTGAGCGGGTGAGCGGCAATCTGACGGACCATTACGACCCCAAAAGCAATGTGATCCGTCTGTCGGACAGCGTGTACGACTCCCCATCCGTTGCCGCCATCGGTGTTGCCTGCCATGAGGCAGGCCACGCCGTGCAGTACGCCCAGTACTACGGTCCCATCAAACTCCGCGCTGCTATCATCCCCATCACCAACTTCGGCAGCAAGCTGGCCATGCCACTGATTTTGCTGGGTCTGTTGTTTGCTGCTTTTGCGGATTTCAGCTATTCCCTTGTGTATCTAGGCATCGCCTGCTTCGGTCTTTCTCTGGTATTCCAGCTTGTAACGCTCCCCGTGGAATTCAATGCCAGTCGGCGGGCAATGCAGGCCATTGAAAATGCCGATATTCTAACAGATGAGGAGCAAAGAGGTGCCCGCAAAACCCTGTCTGCCGCTGCTATGACCTATGTTGCCGCTACCGCGGTTTCCCTTGCGCAGCTTCTCCGCCTGCTGGTGATCTTCGGCGGCAGAGGCAGAAGAAGAAACGACTGATCGGTAACCAGAATCTGCATTTTCTCCCAGAAACCCACTATTGCGAACACAATTTCATTTCGCTATCATTATGGGCACGGTGCTTTTGCATCGAATTGATTTGGAGAAATGTATATGATTTTTAGAAAAACCCTTTCCATTATTGCCGTCATGGTGCTGGTTTTCACCATGGTTGCCTGCAGCAGCGCCGGTTCTGACGCAGAGACCGGAACCGACCCCATTATTACTGCCACGACGCCCGTTGAAACCACCGTTCCGGCAACTACTGTACAGCCCGAAACCACCGCTCCCCGGTTTGAGGAGATCACGCTGGTGGATGACGAAAACTGCACTGTGATCGTCAAGAGCATTCATCCTGATGCTTTGTTCGGGTACACCCTGAATGTATTTCTTGAGAACAAGACAGACAAGGAATTGATGTTCTCTGTGGATCAGGTTTCCGTCAACGGTTTTATGTGCGATCCCTTCTGGGCATCCGCCGTATCTGCCGGCAAGAAGGCAAACGAGCAGATCAGCTTCTCAAAAAGCGATTTTGAAACCAACGACATCAAAGAAGTTACCGACATCAGCTTTACACTGAATGTCTATGACAATGCTGATTGGACCGCCGATTATCTGGTAGAAGAAACCTTTACCGTAAATCCCTGAAATGCAACGCTCCGGCCTTGACTGGCCGGAGCGTTTCTTTTATAATAGTTTTAGGAATAGGAGGTGCTGTTATGAAGAAATTTTTCCCGTTCATTCTGCTGGTATGGCCCTATTTGTTTTTTCCTGCGGCATATCTGAAATACGCCGATACGGAAACCGGTATACCCTGGCTGCTGATCTTCTGCATATTAACTCCAGTCGTTTACATTGCCAATATCATTTGTGCGATTCGGACAAATGACACAAAATTCCTTGCCCGGTGGAACATGGTACTGAAGCTGTGCCACATTCCTGTTTTTCTGTTCATCTTCATTTATGGTGTTGCTGTGGCGCTGGCAGTCTGGGCCTTCTTGTTTTTCACACCGATAATCCTTGCCATTCTGGTGATCATCGATGTACTTTTGCTTTGCACTACCTCCACTTATGGTATTTGCGCTCTGGTACGTACTAGACTGGAAAACCGCATTTCCATGAAGTTCATGGCTGTAAACATTATTATGCACCTGCTTTTTGTCTGGGATGTGATCAGTTCCATCATCGTTTTCTTCAAACTCCGAAAAGCAAAGCCTGCTGAATAATCAAAATTCCGCTCCGGTATTGACAACCGGAGCGGTTTTTATTATAATTCAACAGGTATGAAAAGTATGAAAAGTGTGAAAGGAGCGATCCAATGGCCGGTGGAAAACACATTTTGGGCAAAGGCAGTTCCCAGCGGGTATTCGGCACCGCCAAGGTCGGTGACCGGGGGCAGATCGTGATACCAAAAGAAGCCAGAGAATTTTTCGGTATCGAACCCGGTGACACTCTGCTGATCCTCGGCAAGGAAAATACCGGTCTCATTGTCACCAAACCCGAGACTCTTAACGATCTGGCAACACGGATCTTCAACACGGTAGAAAAAGAGGACTGAAACCATGGACAAAATTAATGCATTATACGAAAGCATGGGCATCTCCCCTGCTGTTTACGCATACGGCGAGGCTGCCGTTGACCGCCTGCGGAAGCGCTTTGCCGAGATCGACAAAGTAGCGGAATATAATCAGGCAAAAGTACTGGCCGCATTTCGAAAGAACCGTGTCAGCGCCACCTGCTTCGCCGCCTCCTCCGGCTACGGCTACAACGACGAAGGCCGTGACAAATTGGAACAGGTCTACGCCGACACCTTCGGCACAGAAGCAGCGCTGGTGCGCCCTCATATTACCTGCGGCACCCACGCACTGACCATCGCCCTCAGCGCAAACCTGCTGCCCGGCGACGAGCTGCTCTCCCCCGTAGGACTTCCTTATGATACATTGCAGGAGGTTATCGGCATCCGCCCCAGCCCCTGCTCTTTGGCAGAGTACGGTGTTACCTACCGGCAGGTGGATCTGCTCCCCGGCGGCGAATTTGACTATGACGGTATCCGCGCCGCCATTAACGAAAAAACAAAACTCATCACCATTCAGCGTTCCAAAGGCTACGCCACCCGTCCCACCTTCTCCGTCGCCCAGATCGGGCAGCTGATCGCTTTCTGCAAAGGCATCAAGCCGGATGTGACCGTGATGGTCGACAACTGCTACGGTGAATTTGTGGAGACCGTGGAGCCTTCCGAAATGGGCGCGGACATGATCGTGGGCAGCCTGATCAAAAACCCCGGCGGTGGTCTTGCCTCCTCCGGCGGCTACATCGCCGGTACAAAAAAATGCATCGACCGCTGTGCTTACCGCCTCTCTGCTCCCGGATTGGGTCAGGAAGTAGGTGCAAACTTTGGCCTCATGACCCAGATGTATCAGGGGTTCTTCCTCGCCCCCACTGTCACCGCCAGTGCCGAAAAGGGTGCAATCTTTGCCGCAAATCTTTACGAACCCCTCGGCTTTAAATGTGTTCCCAACGCCACAGAAAGCCGCCACGACATCATTCAAGCTGTAGAGCTGGGCAGCGAGGAAGGCATGATCGCCTTCTGCAAGGGCATTCAGGCTGCCGCACCGGTTGACAGCTTCGCCACCCCCATTCCCGGCGATATGCCTGGCTATGAATCTCAGGTGATCATGGCTGCCGGCGCATTCGTGCAGGGCAGCACTATGGAACTGTCTGCCGACGGTCCTATCCGTCCTCCCTATGCTGTTTATTTCCAGGGTGGTCTGACATGGTCCCACGCAAAACTCGGCATCCTCATGAGCCTGCAGAAAATGGTTGACGCAGGCCTCATAAACTTATAAAGAAAGAGGGAAATATTATGTGGTTCTGGTTTGCAATTATTACACTTCTGTGCTGGTCCGGTTCTGACTTCTTCTCCAAGATCGGTTGTCGTGACGCAAAAGACAAGTACAGCCATCTGAAAATGGTCATGGCGGTGGGTGTCGTCATGGGCCTGCACGCAGCCTACGAGATCTTTGTGGGTGGCGTAGAGATCAGTTGGGATGTCATCTGGACTTACCTGCCCGTCAGCCTGCTGTATATCCTTTCCATGACGCTGGGTTATGTGGGTCTGCGTTACATTGAGCTGTCAATCTCTTCCCCCATCTGCAATGCATCCGGCGCGCTGGTTGCCATCATTGCCATCGTTTCCGGTACTGCCGATCCTATGGAGTGGCCTCAGTATCTGGCCATCGCTCTGGCTGCCGCCGGTGTCATCGCCCTCGGCTTTGTGGAAGCCCATGAGGACGAGGAGCTTCGCGCTGCCCGTCAGGCCGCTTCCAACTACAAGTACGCCAAAAGCTGGCTGGCACTGGCACTGCCCATTGCCTACTGCCTGCTGGATGCCGCCGGCACTTTCGCCGATGATCTTGTGTTGGAGACCCTCAATGAAGACAGCGCCAATGTTGCCTACGAGCTGACCTTCCTCGCCGCCGGTGTCGTCTGCTTCGTCTATACCTGCATCATCAAGAAACAGAAGCTGATCCCCAAAATGGAAGCCCCCAAGTATGTGGGCGCTATCTTCGAAACCGCCGGTCAGCTTGCTTACATCTATGCCCTTGCCAGCGGCGAATCCGCTCTGGCAGCTCCCATCATTTCCTCCTACTGTGTAGCCTCTGTCCTCTGGAGCCGTATCTTCCTGAAGGAAAAGCTTAGCTGGAAGCACTATGCCTGCATTGTCACCACGATCCTGGGCATTATCATCATGGGTGTGTACGATATGTAATTTTCTGCCCACGGCGCATTTGTGCCGTGGGTAAATTTCGCTTCTCTGATTATTGTGATTTGGTAATTTCTTGTTGACTTTCCCACATTGCTGTGGTATAAGAAAAACGGAGGTGGCAGTCATGAAGAAGCATTTTACCACAAAAACCTGTGTTCTTTCCCTCATTTTATCCGCCGCTGCAGGCTTGGGCATGTATTCCCTGCTGTTGCTTGCGAGCTGCTATCTTGACAGCAACCCATCCCGGCACCCCATTGCTTTTCCTGCCAGCATCCTTTCCGGTACGATTGCGCTGACTGTCTTTTTCTTTTGTCTTTACAAATACGCACAGGCAAGATCGGCTGCCCCGTCCCTTTGGGGTACCATTGCCGATGTTTTGGGAGCGATCCTTCTTTCCCCCGGATTTGGGTATCTGTTTGCGCTCCTTGCGGAGGTGGCGCGTAAGATTTTGAAACCCCTTTGGACTTAATTTCAATGGAGGCTATATGAAGCAGATAATAAAACAAATAACAAAGGAAGTCGGCATCATTTTCTTAGTGGTAGCACTGCTGATCCTTGCCAGCGCCGTTGCTATCTATTCCTACTTCAGCTCCGACAATGTATTTGACCAATTGCATTGGGAAGTTAAAAAGGCGGAGTACGGCATGGATTCCGTGCTGGTTTCCGGAACAGAGTCGGCTTATGTTGATTACGATTTTGGTATGTTCGCAAGCCTCCAGATCCCAGAGTTGGATATGGCCATGTCGTTCCATAACAATGAACTCCATTTTCTGTTTTTTGACATTCCCGACCCGGACGGACCGAACTCTACCCAATATGTGCACTACCGCTATAATTTTGAAGATAATACCCTCTACGGAGAACGATCTGTTGAATTCCTGAAAGATCACCTCCTTACCTTCTATTTTCAGTGGTGTAAGAATGCGGGAATAGAAAATTCGTTTTCTTTGGATGATTTGGGTGAGTTTACCTTTATTCTCCGGGAAAATGTATATTACGGTGGATAAGTTGAAATAAAGCTTGCATTTTTTTGCTGTATATGTTAATATGACTCCGATATAAAAACAGCAATGATCGGGTCGTCTTGTACTGATTTACACAGCTTCAGCGAATGCGGAATGGTGGGAGCCGCATGGGTGCAGTACCGGGCCTTCCCCCGGGAGCTGCCGTCTGAAATTACAGTAGGAACGGCCGCGTGACTGCGTTAACCGTCACAGGCGTGTTTGCGCCGAAGAGTGCGCCGTTAGGCGAATTGCGGGTGGTACCGCGGAAGGAGATCCTTTCGTCCCGAATGTGGGATGGAAGGATTATTTTTTTGTAGTTTACCTTTTAGGAGGAAATAGTAATGAAGCAACAACTGGAAAATATCCGGCAGCAGGCGCTGGCTTCTCTGGATGCCGCCGCTACTCCTGCCGAGCTGGAAGAGCTGCGGGTCAAGTGGCTGGGCAAAAAGGGCGAGCTGACTGCCGTTCTGAAGATGATGGGCAAGCTTTCCACCGAGGAGCGCCCCATTATGGGTCAGATGGCCAACTCTGTTCGCGCTGAAATCGAGGCCAAACTGGAAGAAGCCAAAGCTTCCATCGGTGCCAAGGTTCTGGAAGCCAAGCTGGCCGCAGAAGCCATCGATGTGACCATCCCCGGTGAGGAAGTGACTCTTGGTCACCAGCACCCCATGAACATGGTGCTGCAGCAGGTCAAGGACATTTTCGTGGGCCTTGGCTACACCGTGGTGGACGGTCCTGAAGTGGAGCTGGCAAGCTACAACTTTACCCGTTTGAACATCGAAGAGGGTCACCCCTCCCGTGACCGCTCCGATACCTTCTACTTTACCGATGACGATACCGTTCTGCTCCGGACTCAGACCAGCCCCATGCAGATCCGGTTTATGGAAAACAACAAACCCCCGCTGTGCATGCTGGCTCCCGGCCGCGTATTCCGTAAGGACGAGGCCGATGCTACCCACTCCCCCATGTTCCACCAGATCGAAGGTCTTGTGGTTGACGAGCATATCACCATGGGCGACCTGAAGGGTGCGCTGGTGGCTATCATGAAGCAGATCTACGGTGAGGATTCCGAAATGCGGTTCCGTCCCCACCACTTCCCCTTTACCGAGCCTTCCTGTGAAATGGACATGCAGTGCCACAAGTGCCATGGCACCGGCGAAGTAGACGGCGCTGTCTGCTCCACCTGCCACGGCGAGGGTTGGATCGAGTTGCTGGGCGCCGGTATGGTGCACCCCGAAGTCCTGCGCAACTGCGGCATTGACCCCGAAAAGTACTCTGGCTTTGCCTTCGGTATGGGCCTTGAGCGTATGGCCATGGGTCGTATGCGCATCAACGACCTGCGTCTGATCTTCGATAACGACGTACGGTTCCTGAATCAGTTCTAAAGGAGGGATCGATCATGAAGCTGAATAGAAAATGGCTGCACGAGGAGTTCGTGGATCTGTCCCACATCTCCGATAAAGAATATGTTGAAAAGCTGACGGTTTTCGGCCAGAAGGTCGAAACCTGGGAGCGCATGGACGCCGAGATCAAGAATGTCAAGGTCGGCCGTGTGGTTTCCATCGTCCGTCACGAAAATTCCGACCACATGTGGGTCTGCCAGGTGGATGTGGGTGAGGAAGAGCCTGTCCAGATCGTCACCGGCGCTCAAAATGTACACGAGGGTGACCTTGTCCCCGCCGCGCTGCACAACAGCTATCTTCCCGGCGGCGTGCACATCACCAAGGGCAAGCTCAGAGGCGAAAAGTCCAACGGCATGCTCTGCTCCTTTGCAGAACTGGGTCTGACCCAGAACGATCTGCCCGACGCTTTCGCAGACGGCATCTGGATCCTCAATGATGAGGACTGCAAGCCCGGCGACGATATCAATCTGGTCATCGGTAACGACGATACCATCGTTGACTTCGAGATCACCAATAACCGCCCCGATTGCTACAGCATCATCGGCTTGGCAAGAGAATCCGCTGCCGCTTTCGGCATGCAGATGAAGCATCACGAGCCCGTGGTCAAGGGAAGCGATGCCGGCTCTATCTTTGATCATCTGGATGTGGAAGTTCCCGCTGAGAATCTGTGCAACCGTTACTCTTCCCGTATGGTCGCCAATGTCAAGATCGCGCCGTCTCCCAAGTGGCTGCGTCAGCGTCTCCGCGCCAACGGCGTTCGCCCGATCAACAACATCGTTGACATCACCAACTATGTCATGCTGGAATACGGCCAGCCCATGCACGCTTTTGACTACCGCTATGTTTCCTCCGGAAAGATCGTGGTTCGTGAGGCTGAAGAGGGTGAAAACCTGACCACTCTGGACGGCAATGTGCGCAATCTGAAGCCCGGCATGCTGGTCATCGCCGATGAGAACAAGCCCATCGGCCTTGCCGGTATCATGGGCGGCGAAAATTCCGAAATTCTGGACGATACCACCACTGTGGTCTTCGAGTCCGCCAACTTCAACGGCACCTCCATCCGCCAGACCGCACTGGCTCTGGGTATGCGTACCGAGTCCTCCGGCAAGTTTGAAAAGAATCTGGATCCTATGATGACCGTTCCCGCTGTGCAGCGGGCCTGCGAACTGGTGGAACTGCTGCAGTGCGGCGATGTGCTGGACGGCATCATCGACATCATCAATTATGTTCCCGAAGCAAAGACTCTGCCTCTGGAGTGTGACAAGATCAACCGTCTGCTGGGCACCGAGATCAGCAAGGAAGAGATGGTCAAATATCTGAACCTGCTGGAGATCGAAGTGGAAGGCGATACCATCAAAGTTCCCTCCTTCCGTCCCGACCTGAACCTGATGGCAGATGTGGCTGAGGAAGTTGGCCGTTCCTTCGGTTACAATGAGATCCCCACCACCGCTTTCAAGACCTCCACACAGGGTGGCTACTCCGACTATATGATCGCGGAAAACAAAGCAGGTTCTCTGTGCCGCAGTCTTGGCTATAGCGAGATCATCACTTACTCCTTTGTCTCCCCCGCTATTTTCGATCAGATCCGTATTCCCGCAGACTCCACTCTGCGCAATACACTGAAGATCCAGAATCCGCTGGGCGAGGACACTTCCGTTATGCGTACCATCGCACTGCCTTCCATGCTGGACATTCTGTCCCGCAACTTTGCCTACCACAATAAGGCTGTTAAGCTTTACGAACTGGCCAAGATCTACCTGCCTGTTGCCGGTCAGATTCTTCCCGAAGAGCCCAAGATGCTGGTTCTAGGCACTTATGGCGCTAACGAGACCTTCTTCACCCTCAAGGGCGAGTTGGAAGCCATTCTCAAGGGTCTGCGGATGCCCAAGGCAAGCTACGAAGCTGTTTCCAACAATCCTTCTTACCATCCCGGCCGCTGCGCCAAGGTTAGTGTAAGCGGTGTAGAACTGGGTTATATGGGTCAGGTGCATCCTCTGGTGGCCGCCAACTACGGCATCGATGCCGAGGTTTACTGCGTGGAGATCGATTTCACCAAGCTGTTTACCCTGCGTCTGCCGGATCCCACCTATGTTCCCCTGCCCAAGTATCAGGCTTCCAACCGCGACCTGTCCTTCGTCTGCGACGAGGCTGTCACCGTTGCTCAGGCGGAAGAAGTAATCACCGCCGCTGCCGGCAAGCTGCTGCGTGGCGTAAAGCTCTTCGATATCTACCGCGGCACCGGCGTGCCCGAGGGCAAGAAGAGCATGGCCTTCTCCCTCGAACTGCGCGCTGACGACCGGACTCTGACCGACTCGGATACCGAAGGTGTTACTACCAAGGTTCTGGCCGCGCTGAAGGAAAAGCTGGATGCTGTGCTGCGTTAAAACATCTGTTCACAAAAAAATTTCCCACAGGTCTTTACACAGCGCATTTTTTGGGCTATAATACCAGTATTGTAATAAGGAGGTCGATACTATGACGGATAACAGCACACTGAAATTCACCATTCCCTGCGATGACAAAGAGAATATGCGCCGCATTCTCCGGACTGTGTTCGACTCTCTGCAGGAAAAAGGTTATAATCCCGTGAATCAGATCGTTGGCTACCTGCTGACGGAAGATCCCACCTATATTACCAATCACAACAATGCCCGCAGCATGATCTGCAAGCTGGACCGGGATGAGCTGCTGCAGGAACTGGTACGCAGCTATTTAGCCTGATTTTATCCACAGCAAGCGGCTTTTGCCCCGGCAAAAGCCGCTTTTCACTTAACATTTGTAACTTTCAGATACAATTTCATACTCCCTCCGTCTTAAAAATCCAATCCCCCATCCGCCCGGTCAACTCTGCCAAGTTCTGGTAATAGGGCTGCGCGGGTTGACACAAAGGTTACAAAGTGTTACAATTTGATTACAATTCTTACAGGAGGTAACCGATATGGCTGATGAAAATGCAGTTTTGATGTACAAAGGCCATCCGCTGATGCGGAAGGACAATCTCATTTACTACGGATCCATGGCAGATTCCCACATCGTCATGCTTCAGATTCTGGAGACCAAAAAAGTCGGCGATCTGGATGTGGCATCCAAGGTTTCTGTTCAGCTCCAGCTTACCGATTCCGCGGCAAAGAGCCGTGACCGGATCGTAAAGAAGGGCGAAAAAGACGGCCTGTATACAGCTTTGGATTTTGGCTGTGTATGGCTCGAGCGTGCACTGGCAGGCAAATAACCACTTTGACTAAGACGGAGGGCATCGTATGAAACTATCCATGCGCATTGTCAGCCTCGTGCTGACAATTTTTCTTTTTGCAGGCATTTTTACTCCCACAGCGCAGGCTGTCGGTGGCCAAAAAGCCACCGGAATCGCATTTGTAACCGCATCTTCTCTGCGGCTTCGCAGCGCAGCAACTTCCGCCAGCACCACACTGGACTATGCACCGAAAAACGATGTTGCGGTGATTCTGGGCAAAACCGGACAATGGTACAAAGTCAACTACAATCTGCAAACCGGCTATATGCATAGCGACTATCTGAAGTTTACCACCCAAGAAAATGCGGAACTGGGCTACGGAAGTGTTACCGGCAGCCGTGTTAACATACGCAGCGGCCCGTCCACTTCTTACAGTGTTGTAGCACAGGCAAATTACGGCGACAAGCCCTACATCATCGGCATTAACAACCAGTGGTTTAAGGTGATCTACGGTAATACCATCGGTTATATCCGAAGCGATTATGTGGATCTAACAGAAATTCCCTACGAAAATCTGGATTCTGCCAAGGAACCTCTGTTCTTTGTGGGCGGCAAATCCACAGGAACGCCTGTGAATCCTTCACTGCTGAATAACGTGGGTACTAACACAACCGCCACACGGCAGAAGATCGTTAGCACCGCAAAGCAGTACATCGGCGTTCCCTACCTGTGGGGCGGCACCACTCCCAGCGGTTTTGACTGTTCCGGTTTCGTTCAGTATGTGTTCAAGGCACACGGCGTTACACTTCCCAGAACCAGCTCTCAGCAGTGGACTGTGGGTACACAGATCCCTACATCCGCACTGCAGCCCGGCGATCTTGTTTTCTTTGCTGGCACTTACACAAGCGGCATCTCCCACCTTGGCATATATGTCGGAAACAATCAATTTATCCATGCTTCATCCAGTAAGGGCGTGATTATTTCCTCTCTCGATAATTCCTATTGGGCAAGCCACTATTACGGCGCAAGACGCGTACTTTAACAAAAATAAGCAGCCAATCCAAGGATTGGCTGCTCATTTTTATACTCTCTCATAGGCAATTCGTGGTGTTCCGTCTGCAATATAAATAATCCCCCGGCGCTGGAATCCGTTCTTTTCGATCACATGCTGCATGATATGGTTGTCCGCATGGGTATCGATCCGCAAGTGGCTACACTTTTGCAAGCAAAACTCCACACAATCCGCAAAGAGTCCGCCGCTACCACAGGAAGCGATCCGGTGGATCGTGCCGTAGGGCGTATCACTGAGCCACGCACCGTCATAGATCTTGCGGTATGTCGGGTCTTCTGCAACAGCAAAGAAAAACACACCGCAAATTGCATCCCCATTCTGGGCAACATACAGCTTTTGCCCTGCGATATCCGCTTCCAGTGTTTCCCGGGGAGGGTTGGTCTTTCCCCATTGGTTGGGATTGCCGTTTGCCGCCATAAAGCTGCGGGCGTAGGCATAGATCTGCATAATTTCCGGAAGATCCTCTTCCTGTGCGATTCGAATTGTGTACTTCACCGTTATCACCTGCTTTCCTGCTTATTATAATACAGAATCGTATTTTGTAAAGTTCTGAATGAATCCACTTAACTTTGCACAAAATAGACAAAACGAGCAAGGAAGGTATGCGCTATGGCAAGCAACAAACGGGGCAAACACAGCTTTATTCTGCCCGAAATGCCGGTGATTACCCACTGGGCCAGTGTTTCCGGCAAAAAAGAATCCGAAGGCCCGCTGGCAACTTATTTTGATGTTACCTCCCAGGATACATTTTTCGGTCAAAAAACCTGGGAGCAGGCAGAAAAGCAAATGCAAAAGCTGGCATTGGACACGCTGATGAAAAAAGCAGGTCTGCACCGGCAGCAGATCGGCATGATTTTCTCCGGCGATCTTCTGAATCAGTGCATCGGTTCCTCTTTCACCCTGCGGAATACCGGCATTCCCCATTTAGGTCTGTACGGAGCCTGCTCTACAATGGCCGAAAGCTTGCTGCTGGCATCCATGACCGTCAGCGGTGGATTTTCTGATCGGGTAGTAGCCATGACATCGTCACATTTCGCTTCCTCAGAGCGGCAGTACCGCTTTCCTCTTGGCTACGGCGGGCAGCGGCCTCCCACAGCCCAGTGGACAGTCACCGGCTCCGGTGCCGCTTTGGTTTGCTCTGCGGGCATCGGCCCCCGGATCGAAAGCTGCACCGTTGGCACAGTCACGGATCTGGGCATCAAGGATGCCAACAATATGGGTGCCGCCATGGCCCCCGCAGCATATGATACCATCCGTTCCCATTTTGATGATCTGGGCGTGACAGCCGAGGATTTCGACTTGATTGTCACGGGAGATCTGGGACAATTGGGCAAAGAAAGCCTACTGGAATTGGCAAGGCGGGACGGTCTGTCACTTGGCGGAAAATTAACGGATTGCGGCACAATGGTATTCGACCAGATAGCCCAGGATGTCCATTCCGGCGGTTCTGGCTGCGGCTGCAGTGCCATTACCCTTTGCGGCTATCTTCTGGATAAGCTGAACAAGGGTAAACTAAGCAGGATCCTGTTCTGCGGTACTGGAGCATTGCTGTCTCCCACCTCGACCCAGCAGGGGCTGCCCATCCCCGGAGTCTGCCACGCTGTTTCCATTATCGGAGGTAATCAATAATATGGATTATATCAAAGCATTTTTGATTGGCGGCGCGTTGTGTCAGATCGGACAAATTTTGATCGACAAAACAAAGCTTACCCCTGCCCGGATCCTTGTCAGCTATGTGGTGATCGGTGTTTTTTTAGGTGCTGTCGGTGTGTATGAACCTTTTACAGAATTTGCCGGTGCAGGTGCTTCCGTTCCGCTGACCGGTTTCGGGAGCATTTTGGCAAAAGGAGTCAAGGAAGCAGTTGACGAAAAGGGCTTCCTTGGAATCTTTCTGGGGGGATTGAAGGCTTCTGCCGGAGGGATCACCGCGGCGATCCTCTCCGGGCTGATAGTAAGTCTCATTTTCAAAGACAAGGATAAATCCTGAATTCCGGGGAAAACTAGCTTCGCGGTAATGCCGCTAGTACAAATTTGGAGGAGATCTATCATGATCAACGAGCAGAACAAGTACCAGAACAACCAGAATAACAACCAGAACCAGAACAACAACCAGAATCAGAACAATCAGAACAACCGCAGCCAGAACCAGAACAACAACCAGAATAACAATCAGAACCAGAACAACCAGAGCAACAACCAGAACAAGAGCTCCCGCTGAATGATAATGGGCACGCTTTAATAGCGTGCCCATTTGACTTATTCCGTTACCGCGACAAACCGGTCTATCTGGAAGAAATAGAGGTAAGCTTGTTTTATCGGCTTGCGGTAGATCCGCTGCAGCGCATCTGCATACGCCAAAACCTGCGGCCGGTAATGAAGCACTTTTTCGGGCAAGTTTTCTTCTCTTACAGTATCCGTTTTGAAATCCAAAACCGTAATGCCGTCTTCTTCGATCAGTGCGCAGTCCACAACACCCTGTAAAAGGATCTTTTCTCCCATGAGCGCGGGGTCAAAATTCTCGCCGTCATCCAGAATGGAGAATTTAAACTCCCGCAGAACATTTTCGCTGACACGCAATCTTTGTCCAAGCTCTGTACTGAAAAAGCGGGCGATATGCTCCGCATTGACCATATCCGCCTGCTGGCGAGTGAGCCACTGCCGGGATGCCAGCCGTTCTATCTCCTGCTTTACAGCAAGCGCATCCTCACAAGCGCTGTAGCGGATATGCTGCATACACGCGTGCATCGCATTTCCGTAGGCAACCGCATCTTCTTGCGTTTCCACAAAGCTGGGACGCCGCCAGCTTCTGAAAATACCCTTCGGTTCTTGGGTATTTTCTGCCGCTTCCGCATCCTTTTCCCGACCCTTGCGCTGCGTAGCCGTTTGCTTGGAGGGCGCACTGACCGCGGCTTCATGGCCATACCGGAAGGAAAGTCCCTGCTGTATCCGCTGCAGGACGGTTTCCGGCAACTGTACCGTTTCGTCATCAGAAGCAGCAGCGCACGATTGCTTTTCAGGGCGCACAAGGCGGATCTTCCACGGGATCTCAGAAACCCTTGTTCTCTCCGGTTTCTCGCCCACTGCAAAAAGTTCACCAGCTTCCGTTCGGCGCAGAGCGGACTGCAGAACCCATTGACCGGGGCAAACCACATCCTGCGTCAACAGCCTGTCACTCCCCATGTCCATCCTTAGAGCGAGATTCCTGATCTCGCTTTCCAGATTTCCCGAGGAGTAGGTCATGACAAGGCGGTCTCTCGCTCTGGTCAGCGCCACATACAGCACCCGCATTTCCTCGGAAAGGCTGTCCGCAGTGGTTTTGACCGCGATTGCCCGCTTGGCAATCGTGGGATATCTGACCCGCTTTTCCTCATCAAAGGCCGTCAGGCCCAAGCCAAGCGTTTTATCACAGAGCACCTGTGCCCGGATGCTCTCCCGGTTGAACTCCCGGGAAAGACCGCAAACAAAAACCACCGGGAATTCCAGACCTTTGGATTTGTGGATACTCATCAAAGTTATCGCGCCGGCAGCCGTCTGCTCTCCGGCAGCGATCAGCCCCTTGACCTCCATGGCATCCAGATAATCCAGAAATTGCATCAGATCCCGCCGACCGGCAGATTCGAATTCCACCGCAAGCATATAGAAGCCCTGCAAATTCTCCCGCCGCAGTTCACCGCCGGGCATCGCTGCGTAAATTCCTTCCATTCCGGTGGAAAGAAGGATCTGCTCGATCAGCTGCGCAACTGTCAGCATACCGGCTGCCTTGCGCCACTTCTTCAGCTGTTCTAAAAAGCGGACGGTTTTCTCGCTTTCGCTTTTCTTCAGCGCGTCAAATACACAGCCCCGTTTGTGCCCGCTCCGGATCGATGCCAGATCGTCCGCCGCAAAGCCAAACACTGGACTGGAAAGGGCTGCAACCAGCGGGATATCCTGCCGCGGATTGCAGATCACCTGCAATATGGAACGCAACACGCCGATCTCCTTCGTTTGCAGCAGATCCTCGCCACCGCCGCTGACGCAGCGGATACCGTAGGCCTCCAGCGCGCGGATATAGTGCATACCCACACTGCCCGGAGATCGGAGCAGAATCGCGATATCCTCAGGCCGGATCGCACGAAGCGCATCCCCTTGACGGACAAAATGACTGCCGTCCAGAAGCTCCGCTACCCGCTGGGCAACCATCGCGGGTTCTTCATCATAGGTGCTTTCCTCCACCGGAAGCGCTAAAAGCTCCACCTCCGGTTCTCCCAGCGGCACATGGGGGATTCCCTCCCGAAGAGCTTCCTCCGGTCCATAATAAAGTCCTCCCACCTCGGGGGACATGCACTGGGCAAAAATATCGTTTGCCGCCGCCAGCACCGCTCCACCGGAGCGGAAATTGGCGGAAAGCAGCACCTTCCGACCTACTCCCGGCTGTGCGTCTTCCGCAAATGCGTAGGCATTGTACTTTCCAAGGAAAATACCGGGATCCGCAAGCCGGAACTGGTAAATAGACTGCTTTACATCGCCCACCATGAAGCAATTCTGCCGCTTTTCCGTAAGGGCAGAGAAAATAGCATCCTGCACCGCGTTGGAGTCCTGATACTCGTCCACCATGATCTCCCGAAAACGGCTGCCGATCTCTGCCGCTAGAGCCGTCGTATGCTCTCTGCGAATGCCCAGCAGCAGATCCAAAGTCCGGTGTTCCAGATCGGAAAAGTCCAATACCCGCCGAATCTGCTTCAGCCGGTCATATTCCTGCTGAAAGCTTCGCACCAACTCTGTCATGCCTCTGGCAGCGGCAGCGCGCTGCTGCATATCCGCAAAAACACCGGCACTGTCGGAAGCAAAGCTTCTGAGTTTTTTCTCCAACCCCTTCTTGCAGGCTTCACGCACGGCCTTGATCCGCTCCGCAAGGTCAAGATCACTGCATTTTTTAGAAAATGTCAGGCGTCCATAGTCGATATGCTGATTTTGGTATATTTCATCCCATGTTTTGCTTTCACGAAGCGTTTTCAGTTGCTGCACCGTAGCGCTGAGCAGCTCTGCGGGTTTTTCCATTCCCCCGGCTACCTTTGCTTTGTTGGCGCAGTTCTCCATTGCGCCGATCTGCAGGTCAAGATACCGGAACAGATCCAGCATCAAAAACTGTCCCCATATGGTCTGTCCCGCATCCGTAAGATCCGACACATCCGCATTGCGGACACACCGGTCAAGCCAGATTTCCGGCGACAGATGGCACCGGGCGCTGTCATACACCTTCATCAGAATATCCGGAACCAGCCGGTCATCCCTGCCCAACCCCTGGGTATCCAGAAATGTACGGAAATCCGGATTGGAATCCATGTCTTCATAGGCCTTCTCCAGAGTCCGGGCCATAGCATTTTCCCGCAGTTCCCGGCATTCATTTTCATCCGCTACTCGAAAATCCGCACTCAGATCCAGCCGGTACGCATATTCCCGCAGCAGATCACCGCAAAATGCGTGAACTGTGGATATTTTCGCCAGATACAGCCGCTGCATCTGCCGCTGCAAATGTCTGTTCTCCGGATGCAACGCAATTTGCTCCGTCAGCTTCGCCGCTATTTTTCCACGCAGTTCCGATGCCGCTGCCTTTGTATAAGTAATGATCAGAAAGTCGTCAAGATTCGCAGGATCCACCGGGTCCAGAAGATAAGAAAGCAGGCGATCCACCAGCACCTTGGTTTTTCCGGAGCCGGCCGCTGCCGAAACCAGCAGCTTACCGCCTCTGTTTGTAACTGCCATTTCCTGCTGAGGCGTCAGTTTATCTGCCATGGTTCTCCTCCTTCCCGATCTCTTCCCAGAAGCGGTCAGCCGTCATCGTCTGATAATTCCGGCGGCCGGACACTTCATTTTTATGGCACACCGCACCGTAAGGACAATAGGTGCAGGGATTGTGGGCCGTACCGCGGGTATAGGGGTTTGCATCCACCTTTCCCCCCGCAATGTCCGCGACCATCTCACTCAGGGTCCGCATTATGTGCTTTTCCAGCATTTTCAGCTGCTGCCGATCCGCCAGATCGCCGGATATGCTCCCGTCCTTTTTCCGGGTGCAGCTAAGCCTGCCGGTGTTTTGCGGGTCCATGGCCTGCAAAACATCCTCATCCTTTAAAAGCAGACCTTTCCGCTTCCACTCTTTACGGCGGGCAAGCTCCGCTTCCTCCTCGGTAAGCTTGCTGTCCGCTGCGACGATGGGCGCTCTTGCCGGGAAATACTGTACACCTGCAGCAATTGCGTGCTCGCCCACAATATCTTCTCCGCCCTGCTCCAAAGCAAACAGGTACAGCAGCATTTGCAATCCCACACCGTTAAAAACATCGCAGTAATCAAAAGACTTCTTTCCGGTCTTATAATCCACGACCCGAAAATATTGCCGTCCATTTTCCTGCCAGATGTCCACCCGGTCCACAAAGCCCCGCAAAACCGCATTCATTTGATCCGACGGGATCACGATGGCAGGCATTGCCTCCTCTTTGCCAAAACCAAGCTCAAAGGCCGCAGGCAAAAATGCGGATTCCTTCAATTCCTGCCAAAGCTCCGCAACCACCATTTCCAGTTCTCTGCGGTTTCGACGGAACAGATAGGAAACACGCAAAGAATCGATCTGAGCAAAACGCTCGCGCATATACGCATCAGAATATCGAAGGGCGATTTCCATGGTCTCTTCCAGAGACACCTTATGGAAGCCGCCCCGTTCCATAACGGTCTTGGCGGTATCTTCCAGAACGGCATGGACATAGGTACCAAACTCCGCCGGATCGATGGTGGCTTCCTTCCGCTCCTTTGCCCGCATGCCGTACTTCATAAAATACGCCAATCGGCACTGGGCCTGGCTGTCTACCTGCGATGCCGAAAGCTGCAGTGTATCACCGTAGAGTCCACGGACATTTTCCTTTTGGATAGCCCCCAGTTCAAAGGCCGCTTTTCGCAGCGTTTCTTCATACCAATGCTCCAATCCCAGAGCAATCGCTGCATTTTCTGCTTTCGCGGCAGCAAAATAAGATCCCGCCTCCGCAGGCTTCACCATGGCTGCGCCCAAAACGGCAGGGATTGGAGTCTCTCCGCCTGCCATTTGCGCGATCCTTCGGTAAACATAAGAGGGTTGCCCGCCGGGGCAGGATACCGTGATTGTTTCACGGGCTCCGCAGAATACGCCGTAAACTTCCGCAAATTCCGCCTGCAGTCCTTCCATAGCGCCGCCGGTCAGCGGAACGCCCATATCCCGCAAGGTCACCCGTTCCTGATCGCTGAGGATTCCTGTAGAGCCGTCGTAACCCGGCAGCTTCCCTTCCTCCGCTCCCAGCACAAACAGGTGCTTTTCCTGCTGACAGCGCATGGCACTGACCGGACCCACCATCACCGCATCCAGAACCGGCGGGATGGTGCCCACATCATACTGCCCCAGCAGCAGGGTAAACAGACGAACAAAAGCATCGTTGTCCCAAACCGTCTGGCCCAGTACATCATGCATTTGCTCCAGTGCTGTCAAAAGGATTTCCCACAGCTGGTTCAAAATCTGGGCGCTGCGGTTGTCGCCGGCATCGTCCATTTCTCTTGCCAGAACGCTTAGCCGCTTCGCAAAGCCAATCTCTTCCAAAAACGCATACAGAGCCTCTACCTGCCCGGAAAGCTTGTCCGCGCCACGCATCCGCTCCCGCAGCCGGTTCAGCGGTTCCATCACCTTCTGCCTTGTGGCATTCAGCTCCTCAAGCTGCTGCTTAGCAAAGTCTGACCACATACCTTCCAAGCCTTCGGGATGGTTTTCCCAATCTGTCAGCCAGCGATTGCCCCCAATTCCCCACATGATCGCATAGTTTTCCAGCCGATCGCAGGTTTCCTGAGAAACCGGAGAAATCACAGACCTTAAGTAGCGCAAAACATCCCCGGTCTCAAAACCACCAAGGGCCGCATCCAATGCGGACAGCACCGTAGCGATCACACTTTTACTGAGAACATCTTCTGTACCGGATTCATAAACCGGAATTCCGCAGCGGTGAAACTGCAAACTGATAAGGCTCTTATAAACCGCCATATCCGTGCAAACAACACTGATATCCCGATACCGGCATCCGGATCGCACCAACTCCAGAATTCGGTCCGCCACTGTCTGCACCTCAGTAAAGGCAGAATCCGCGCAAAAAGCCGCAAGCTTTCCGGGTGCGGAAAGGGGCGTCAAGCTGCCTTGCAGCAACCCCTTGTACACCGATTCCAGCGCGGTCTTTTCCGGCTCTACAAACTGAATGTCCACTTCCACACCGGCATGATGGGCACAGCGGATGATCTGGGAAGCCGTGTCACCAGCCTTTTCAAAGGCCATAAGCTCCGAGCCTGCGCGATCGCAGTTGAGTCCCACCGTAACAGAAGGTGATACCCGGATCAAATGCTCCAGAATCGCCAAATGTTGGCGGGTAAAATCCGGAAATCCGTCAATGTAAAACACATGATTCTCGCCGAAATCGCTGTCTTCCAGTTCTTCCAGCAGCCAATTCATCAAATCACGGGGATCTCGTTTTCCATGGGCGCACAGACCATCATAGCTTTCCAGCAGCAAGGAAAGCTCCTCCAACTTCTGTGCGAAGCTGCCCTCCGCCTGTTCCGCAGCCGATGCCAAATCCCGGGCAGTAATGCCACAGCGTTTAAACTCGTCCACTGCATCCACCAACGAACTTAAAAACTCTGGCTTTGTCTCCACCGAAGCATATGCTTTCAAGCGGCTGTGGAGCTGTCTTGCAGCTGCTGCCATGGCAACCACACGACCACCATTATCCATGCAGCTTTGGGCAGGATGGCCGGTATATTCCGAAACTCTGCGGGTGAGTCTTGTGAAGGACAAAACTTCGGCATAACGGCTGGCAGTGTCCCCAGCAGCGTCGCAAAGCCTGCGCTCCATATCGTGGCTGATCAGTTCGGGGACCATCAGAACACGACCATCTTTACAGGCATGAACATCCTGAGAGATCTGTTTCAGGATTTCTTCTCTTACCGTTACCCAATCCGTACCCAGCAAAAGGTGCAGCATACGATCACCGCCTTTCTTTTTCTACATAATATCACAGATCATGTCCAAAAAACAGGGTCAGATTTTGGATTTACCCTATTTTTTGCATAAAAATTCTCCGGTACATATCCTGCACCGGAGAATGTATTCACATTTTATGAAACAGGTTTTCCAACCAACCAAAGCAATCAAGGAAGAAAAAGCGGATCTCGTAACCGCCGTCATGCTGCAGCGCACCGGAAAGAGATTCCGGAAAACCAGCACCAGCAGCGGCATCCGCAAAGCCTTCGGATGTTGCGCTCAGGCACAAGGACGGGAATACCACACACCACCAGTTCTTACCTTCCCCCTCACCAATGGTGATCTTCAGGGATTCATAAACGCCTGCAGGCAGGGAAAAAGTATCATAGTGACGGGTCGGAAAGCTTTCCTGCCCCAGTTCTACACTCACACTATCGTCCATCCCCGCTTCCGTCAAGACAGTCTGGGCAATTTCCTGCAAATACGGCAACTGCTCATTGAGGTACGCTTTTGCGCTGTCAACATCCGGCAACCGGGTAACCGTCTCCTGCAAAGCATCAATAACCGCATCACGGACCTTCAATTTTACCGTTTGATCCGCTTGAGAATCGGAAGCCGCAACCACATGCAGACGCACCAGATTATCACTCAATCTCTGGCGGTCTGCAACCACCGTACCGATCCAAACCAGCGCCAGAATCAAAAGGGATGTACAAATAATTTTTGCAATTTTTCTCATAAATAACACCGTCCATACTGGAATACTGCCAGTATGGACGGCTTCTGTCAAATTTATACAGGCTTGGCAATAAAAACCTCAGGATAATTCTCTTTCAGCATACCGCAGATCACCGCGGCAAATTCAAACTCCGTAACGATGGCGAAAACCGCAGAGCCGGAGCCGGTCATCTGCTGACCCACAGAACCGTAGGAATTAAAAATGGACTTAATGTAATTCAGCTCCAAATGCTCCTCTGTGACAACGGGATCAAATACATTGCAAAGGTTCTCCGCAACCTTACCAATATCCCCAGCCAGCAGGGCACTTTCCATAGTCCGATGATCCGGATGCTTTGCGATCTCCTTTTCATCCAGCTTTCTGTAAAGCTCCGGTGTGGAAATAGAAAATTCAGGCTTACAAACTACAAAAACACAATCCGGCATATCCGGAAGCTTTCTAAGCTTTTCCCCTCTGCCCTCTGCCATGGCCGTACCGCAAAGGGTGCAGAAGGGCACATCACTGCCTACCAGACCGCCCAGTTCAGCCAGCGCGCCAATGGAAAACGGTTCGCCGTAATGCCGGTTCAGCGCCCGCAGAACCGCAGCAGCATCGGCACTGCCGCCGCCGAGACCTGCCCCGCTGGGAATCCGCTTGGTGATGCGGATTTCGATACCATCCGGATCTTTCTTTGCCGTATCAAAAAAGACTTTGGCTGCCTTCCAAGCCAGATTCTGCTCATTTGTGGGGATGCCTTCCTTATCGCACTTTAAGCACCAGGGCTTGCCGGTTCCCACATCGATCTCAATATCATCCCGGATCGAAATGGTCTGCATTACACTTTTAATGTCATGGTATCCATCTTCGCGCTTACCCAAAACATCCAAAGTCAGATTCAGTTTTGCAAAAGCGCCCTCATACAATGTTGTCATCTTGTGGTTCCTCCATGTTTTTTTATTATTATATCAAAAAAACAGGATTGTGCAATGCATATTTTCTGTTTGTGCGGGGATTCTATAAACAGCCAAAAAACGAATTGGAGGTACTTCTATGGATACACTGGCATTGATCCTGTCTATCATCGGCTCCCTCAACTGGGGTCTGGTGGGCATTTTTCAGTTTGATCTTGTGGCATGGCTGTTCGGCGGACAGGATGCCGTGATCAGCCGGATCGTTTATACGCTGGTCGGGCTTGCCGGCCTGTGGTGCATCACACTGCTGTTTCGCAAGGGGCGTCATGTGGAGGGCGAATAACCGCCTGCAAAATAAGCGGCAGCACATTTCGTGCTGCCGCTTTGTATATTAACCTTCTGCTTTTTCTTCCTTTTCTGAAACGCGGACGATGCAACTGTATGTATAGTCTTCAACCGTAGCAGAAACTACAACATAGCGGTTCTTAAGGTCATTGGTACTCTTCAGTGCCTTAATGTTTCTGCCATCGATCTCTACATAGCCTTCTTCACTGGCGGCCCAAGTCGCTTCCACATTTACGCCCTCTTCGGTGGTCAGCGTCAGACGGAAAGATTCGCTTTTACTGAGATCCAGCGTAACATCCTTATGGCTGATCTTGTACTTTGCTTGGGGCTGCTCAGCGGGTGTAAAGGTAATTACTACCTTACAGGAAACTGTCTGGTTGCCAAAGGTTCCGTGGACAACGGTATTACCCTTACCCACAGGGGAAACCACGCCCTTTTCATTGATTGTAGCAACCTCAGGATTATCCGAAGTCCAGGTAATGTCTGTTGCCTTAACGCCCATGGATTCCTTATAAATGGCAACAGAATCCGGGTATTTTTCGGAAATGGTAAAGTCTTTATACTTCAGCTTCAGCACAAAACCGTCAGGCACATTGACCGAGGGTGCCGTGGGATCCGTGGTGGGTTCCACGGGATCGCCAAAGCTGCACTTTACGCTGCACTGGGCGCTCTGTTCACCGCACTTAACCGTAATAACGGTTTCGCCGCCGGCTACAGCGATAATCTTACCGTTCTGATCAACCGTTGCAACTGCCGGATTGGCAGATTCAAATGTAACCTTATCCGTTGTATCCTCAGGCTGAATTTCCGTGCTGAGCATCCAAACCATGCCGGCTTCCGTCAGTTCCACAGTGGTTGCGGAGAGCTTGACCTCCGTGCAGGGTATGGTGCCAGGCTGACCAGAAGGATCTGTATTGCCAGAAGGATCTGTATTCACAATTCCCTGAGACGGCTTCGTCTCCGAAGGCTTCGTTTCTTCGCCGGGGAACAGGAACCGCACACCGATATATCCCAAAACAGCGATAATCGCCAGCAGTAAAATCAGCACCACAGCCACAAGGCCCTTATTGACACCGCCGTCTTCCGGTTCCTCACCGCCGCTGCGTCTGGATTCCTTCATTTTTTTATT
Source organism: Oscillospiraceae bacterium (assembly GCA_017408725.1). Next base: position 21,500 of record JAFQUA010000038.1, on the reverse strand, counting down.
GCGCTTGCGCACATTAGACTTTGAAAAGCGTCCGCCCTTCACAGGGGCATAAGCTGCCCCCTCGGGATTCTGGGCAATGTCTGCCCCAGTCTGTTCTGTTGTGTTCTTGGCACATCCGCAAATAGGACATACTGATGCAGTTTCCGGATATGTTGTTCCGCAGACATCGCAAATGACTTTGCTCATATATATACCTCCGGTCCGCGCACATAAGCACGCCAATAATAAACTGTTACAGCAAAAAGAAAGTCTTTTGGATCATTATAGCACAACCAAAAGGTTTATGCAAGTACACAAACTGTAAACAAATTTGCGCCAGCCTTCGTTATGATCTATTTTGGCATTTTCTGTCCACAGATTCTGTGAAAAACCACGGAAATAGTGTTGCAATTTTGCCGATTTTATTTTATCATATAAGATAATATGAAAGGAGGCGATGGATATGTCCGAACCGAAACTGATCTCTCCCTTACTGGATGGCTTCGTAATGGGCGATCCCATCAGCAGCCACCATGGCGTTCGCTGCTGCCCCGCTATGCAGGCTGATTCTAACGGCAAGTACATAGTTAAAATTATTTCCGTGCCCGCATCTCAGAGCAAACTGGATGCGCTGCTTCTTGCCGGTGCTTTCAGCAACACCGACTCTGCCCTGTCTTATTTCCGCGATCTCGCAGACGGAATCGTGGAAGAAGCTGTGCTGCTCCAGCGTTTGTCCCGGCTTGAGGGTTTCATTTCTTATGATAAGTGGCAGGTCGTCTCCATGGAAGACGGCGAAGTAGGTTTTGATGTCTATCTTTCCAGCGCATACCGTCCCACACTGGATCGAGTCCTTCGCAAAGAATCCATGACGCATCTTAGCGCGGTAAACCTGGGCCTTGATCTTTGTGCGGCTCTGAGTGTCTGCCGCAGAAGTGGATATCTGTATGTGGATCTGAAGCCGGAAAATGTTACCATCTGTCAAGAAAATGAGTACCGTATCTGCGATCTGGGCTTTATCCCTTTGTCCTCTCTGGCCTACGCTTCCTTGCCGGAGCGGTATTTGAGTGCCTACACCGCACCCGAAATTGCAGATGCCTATTCCGCACTGAATACTACCATGGACGTTTACGCCGCAGGCTTGATCCTGTATCAGGCATACAACGGCGGAACTCTCCCCTTTGAAGGCAGAGCTCCTGCAGAGCCCCTGCCCGTACCTCAGTATGCAGACTCTGAAATGGCCCAGATCATCCTGAAGGCCTGCGATCCCAACCCCGAAGTCCGTTGGCAGGATCCTCTGCAAATGGGCAAGGCCTTGGTCAGCTATATGCAATCCCATACTGTCAATGATACTTCGATCGTTGTCCCCCCGGTTCCGGTAATGCTGGAAGTGACAGAAGAAGAATCCGTTACCGAAGATCAAAGCGAGCCATCCACCGATGAGATCCTAGCCGAAGTGGACATGGCTTTGGATGCCGTAGGTGTTTCCGCAGAGGATCTGGAACCAGAAGTGGAAGAAGCGTCCGGTGAAGATCCGGTTGAAATTACCCCAGAGCCGGAAAAAGCAACGATAGACATCGCTATTGAAGAAATCGGTAGCCATGCCGAAGCTGTGGCAGGCGTGACAGAACAGATGGTAGAAACCGCAGAGACCTCAGAAGAAGAGGAAACATCTGTAGACGAAGCAATTGAAGAGACGGAAAAACCTGTTTGCGCAGAAGAAGCAGACGAGGATATCGCTGAGGAAGTCACAGAAGATGCCGCTGTCGAAGCGCAAACGTCTGATGAACTTCCCGACTTCACTGCCGAAGCAACTGCCATCCGGCAGGAGCTTGGCGTTTCTGAAGAAGTCAGCCAGATCTTGGCGCAAGCGGAAAGTTTGATCTGTCACGAGGCTCCCGACCCCGTTGTAGCACCAGAACCCGTAGAAATATTGATCCCCGCCCCCATCGTATTGCAGGAGGATGCGGCAGAAGAAGCCGAACCTTCAAAAGAATCAGAGGAAGCGGAAGCAGAGGAAGAAGCAGATATCACAGAATCTTCCAACAATGCTGTTTTGGATCAAGTGGAAGAAGAATACGAAGAACTAACCAAAAAGCCAAAAAACAAGCACTCGGGCTGGATCGCAGTCTTGATCTGCCTGTTTATTCTGGCATCTGTTACATTCGGTGGCTATCTGTTCTACGAACACTACTATCTGCAAACAATTCAATCCATCTCCCTGAAAGGTTCCGAAGACCGGCTCACAGTCCTGCTGGATACGGATGTGGAAGATTCCCTGCTTACCGTTCACTGCACCGACACCTACGGCAACACCGTTAAAAAATCCGTTGTTAACGGGAAAGCGGAATTCCATGATTTGAATCCCGGAACCCGCTATAAGATCTCCGTATCGATCAGCGGTTATCACAAGCTGATCGGTGCCACCACAGGTGCCCATACCACCGCCGAACAGACCGTCATCTCCAACTTCACCGCCGTAACCGGTGCTGAGGATGGCTCTGTGATTCTGAATTTCACCGTTCAGGGTCCCGAAACCGGCGACTGGAAGGTTACCTGCTCCGCACAAGGAGAGGAAAGCAAATTCATTCCCTTTACAGGCCATATGGTCACTGTTACCGGTTTGACTGTAGGAAAGGAATACACCTTCCGTTTGGAGCCTGCAACACAGTTGTATGTTGTTGGAACCAATACTGTCACGCACACGGCCTCCAATATCATTTTTGCCGAGGAACTGACCATTCAGGGCTTCTATAAGGGCGCTCTTATTGCTACATGGCACGCTCCCGAGGGCATTGCCGTACAAAACTGGATCGTACGCTGTTACAATGACAAAGGCTACGACAAGACCTTTACCACAGATGAGCTGAAGGCTGTCTTTGAAGATCTGGATGTTTCTGCTGCCTACACGGTGGAAGTAACCGCAGAAGGTATGACCCAGGGTACCAGAACCTTTGTATCTGCCAACTCCGTTACTGTCGGCGAGATCAATGTCGATCATTCTGACCGCAACCAACTCTCTGTCAGTTGGGATTTCGAAGGAACTACTCCCGCCGGCGGCTGGCTTCTGCTGTACACCATAGACGGAAGCAGCGAACAGCTTGTGGTACAGTGCGCACAGAATGCAGGCATTATTGCTCCGGTAATTCCCGGCAGTCGGTATGACATTACTGTTCAGCCTGCAAACGGCAGTACCGTATTTGGCGGCACCGGCTCCTACGAAGCCCCCGCAGCCCAAGCCTTCTCCGGTTATCTGCTCAGTGCAGCCGATATGTATTTCCAGATGTGCAAAACCCCCGAAAATCCCGAGTGGGGCCGCTATGATGTCCCGGCGAAGGATTACAGAAATACCTTCACTGCCGGTGAAAATGCTTCCTTTGCCGTCTATCTGAATCACGAATACAACACCTCTCCCGATATCATCGTTACGCTGTTTATCATTCGTGATGAAAACGGAAAGATCGTCAGCACCGCTACCCAGAGCAGAACCTGGACCTCCATGTGGTATCGTGGTTTTGGCCGGATCAATATTCCTTCTATTCCTACGGTTGCCGGAAATTATTCCGTTGAGATTTATTTCAACGGTGCTCATGTTACCACACAGCCCTTCTCCATTGCATAAATATCGTTGGCAGCTGCTTTGCGGCTGCCAACTTTTTATAATCAAAACACCTTTATTTACAAAAACACCTTGCATTATTCCGCACACCGTGGTATAATGTCCGCACTAGCAGGATATGGAGGCACCTTATGCTGAACTTTGCCGCACAGTTTTACTTTAACTACTATTACTTTTTCTTTAGTAAAAGGTAATAGCGATTTGTGCTGCAAGAATTTTTTATCAATGTATTTTCAGGCGCTGCACAGTTCGCATCTGTGCAGCGCTATTTTTATTAGGAGTTGATTGTCATGATCGCCATACTGAAACACGGAACCACCCCCGAACAAACCCAGCATCTGGTTGCATGGCTGAAGCATATGAATCTGGATGTACACCTGTCTGAAGGTAAAGAGGTAACCATTCTGGGTCTCATCGGTGACACCAGCCGTGTAGATATGGATCTTTTGAGTTCTTTGGAGATCGTCGCTTCCGTCAAGCGGGTTTCTGAGCCTTTTAAGCAGGCCAACCGGAAGTTCCACCCAATGGACTCCGTGGTGGAAGCCGGCAGTGCTAAGATCGGCGGCGGACATTTTGCTTTGATCTCCGGACCCTGCAGTGTGGAAACCGAAGATCAGATCATCGAGGTTGCAGAAGCTGTCAAAGCCGCCGGCACCCATATCCTTCGCGGTGGTGCCTTCAAGCCCCGTACCTCCCCCTATGCATTTCAAGGAATGAAGGACGAAGGAATCCGGCTTCTTTTGAAGGCAAAGGAAGCTACAGGACTCCCCATTATCACCGAAATCATGAACATTAATACCCTGGATCTTTTTGCGGATGTGGATATCATTCAGGTCGGTGCCCGCAATATGCAAAATTTTGATCTGCTGAAAGAGCTGGGCAAAACGCAAAAGCCAATTCTTTTGAAGCGGGGACTTGCCAACACTCTGCAGGAGCTTCTGATGAGCGCAGAATATATTATGAGCGAAGGAAACGAAAATGTGATCCTGTGCGAACGGGGTATTCGTACATTTGAAACCTACACCCGGAACACACTGGATCTTTCGGCTATTTCTGTGCTGCATGAGCTAACCCATCTTCCCGTTGTAGTGGACCCCAGCCACGCCACCGGAAAAGCAAATCTGGTACCCCCCATGGCATCCGCTGCTGCAGCTGCCGGTGCTGACGGCATCATGGTCGAGGTTCACAACAACCCCTCCCGAGCCCTGTGCGACGGTGCCCAGTCTTTAACACCCGCACAATTTACCAACCTTGTGCATCGAATCACAAAGATCCGGGAGGCGATCCTATGACTGTGGGTATTCTGGGCCTTGGCTTGATCGGCGGATCCTTGGCAAGAGCCTATGCCATCGCAGGTCACACTGTATATGCCAGCGTCCGAAACCATTCCATGCTAGCATTCGCACAGTTGGCAGGCGCTGTTCACGCACCGCTAACCGAAGAGAATTTATGTGAATGTGATTTGATTTTGCTAGCCATCTATCCCGACGGCTGTGCAGCTTGGTTGGAAAACAATGCATCCTACATCCGCAAGGGCGCATTGGTCATTGACTGCTGCGGTATTAAGCGGGAGATCTGTGGTCGCTGCTTCCCTCTTGCGGAACAATTTGGTTTTACTTTTGTCGGTGGTCACCCCATGGCGGGATCTCAATTTTCCGGTTTTAAGCACAGCCGTGCGGACCTTTTCGAGGGTGCGCCCATGGTGCTGGTGCCCCCAAGATTTGACGATATCCAGCTGCTGGGCCAGTGTAAAAGCGCACTTACCCCCTGCGGATTTGGTTCTTTCTCGGTTTGCACCGCAGAAGAACACGATAAACTCATTGCCTTTACTTCCCAGATGCCCCATATTCTCAGCAACGCCTATATTAAATCTCCTACCGCCCAGGGGCACAAGGGTTTTTCAGCCGGCAGCTACAAGGATCTGACTCGGGTTGCTTGGCTCAATGCCCAAATGTGGGCAGAGCTTTGCATGGAAAACAGAGATAATATGCTCTTCGAGCTGGATACTTATATTGAAAGTTTGAATACTTACAAAACGGCTCTGCAGGAACGGGACACCGATACCTTGATCACCCTGCTGGATGAGGGCCGCAAACGCAAGGAGGCGGTGGACGGATGAGAACCATCACAGTCAGCGCATCTCAAAAATACGATATACAGATCGGCGCAGGCCTGCTTTCTTCCTTGGGACAGGAGGCTTCTAAGGTTTGCATGGTGGAGAAAGCTGCCATTATCAGCGACTCCAATGTTTGGCCTCTTTATGGAGAAGCCGCAAATGCAAGCTTGAAAAATGCCGGTTTTGAAGTTGTTCATTATGTATTTCCGGCCGGAGAAGCCAGCAAAAACGGCAATACATATCTGGAAATACTGAACTTTCTGGCAGAAAACCAAGTTACCCGCTCCGATTGCCTGATCGCTCTCGGTGGCGGTGTAGTTGGGGATATTACCGGATTTTCCGCCGCTACTTACTTGCGGGGCATTGCTTATATTCAGGTTCCCACAACTTTGCTTGCCGCAGTGGATTCCTCCGTGGGCGGCAAGACCGCCATTGATCTTCCCGCCGGCAAAAATCTCTGCGGCGCATTCTACCAGCCCCGATTGGTTCTGTGCGACACAGACACACTAAGCACCCTTCCGGAAGATATTTTTCGGGACGGATGCGCAGAGGTTATCAAATACGGCATTCTGTATGACCCGAAGCTTTTTTCCTATTTGGAAGAAAACGGACTCCCCTTTGACCGGGAAGCGGTCATCGCCCGATGCGTAGAGCTGAAGCGGGATGTGGTTGCTGAGGATGAATTTGATACGGGCAGCCGTATGAAATTGAATCTGGGTCACACCATCGGCCACGGCATCGAGGCAAGCAGCAATTTTACCATCTCTCACGGAAACGCCGTCGCCATGGGGATCGCCATCGTCAGCAAGGCGTCCAAATGTCCGGATTTTGACCGAATTAGTCGCATTCTGGAACAATTCGGACTGCCTATCAAGACAAACACATCTGCCGAGATCATTTACCGCTGCGCGCTGTCTGACAAGAAGAGAAACGGCAGCGCTGTAAATCTCATCGTTCCGCTGAAGATCGGCAATTGCTGTATTCAACCAACTCCCATCAACGAACTCAAATCCTTTATTGAAGCTGGTTTGTAATTATGGACATTACCATCACACCTGGAAAGCTCCGGGGTACCGTAACTGCTATTCCATCCAAATCTCAAGCCCACCGTCTGCTGATCTGCGCCGCTTTTGCAGACCGTCCTACCCAATTGGTCTGCCCCGAAACCAACCGGGACATTGAAGCAACTGCGGATTGTCTCCGGGCTCTGGGTGCGGATATTCAAAGGACACATACAGGCTACACCGTCTGCCCCATTGGCAGCATTCCCCCATCCGCTATGCTAAACTGCGGTGAAAGCGGCTCTACACTGCGCTTTCTTTTGCCCATTGCAGGAGCACTGGGTGTAGACGCAAAATTCTGTATGGAAGGCAGACTTCCTCAGCGCCCCCTTTCTCCCCTTTGGGAGGAAATGGTGCGGATGGGCTGCTCCCTCTCCCGTCCTGCGGAAAACACGATCCGCTGCCAGGGAAAACTGAAGCCCGGAAAATATACCATTGATGGGGGCATCTCCAGCCAGTTTATAACAGGTCTGCTGTTCGCTACATCTTTGATTGATGGCAATAGTGAATTGTCTGTTACAGGAAGCATCGAGTCCAAACCCTACATTGAAATGACAAAGCAGGCCATGACGCTGTTTCAAACCCCCCGATACTGTTCCCCCGGCTCGGTTACTGTGGAAGGTGATTGGAGCAATGCGGCATTCTTTCTGGCAGCAAACGCACTTGGAAGCGATGTTGCGGTTGAAAACCTTAGCTCAGAATCTGCACAGGGCGATCGGGCTGTTGCCGCGCTGCTGCCCCGTCTGGAAGAAAACATTACAATCGATGCATCAGACATTCCGGATCTGGTTCCTATTCTGGCGGTCACTGCAGGCGCTAAGCAAGGAGCCGTATTTACCGGCATCGGGCGGCTTCGAACCAAAGAATCTGACCGCGTCGCTTCCACCATTTCTATGCTGACCGCTCTTGGTGGCAAGGCAGAAGCCACAGAAAGCACACTCACCGTCTACGGCACCGGCTATGCCGGAGGTACAGTGGACACCTGCAACGACCACCGCATTGCCATGGCAGCAGCCATTGCCGCAACGGCATGCGAAGATCAAGTCACCATCCTCGGCGCAGAAGCCGTGAACAAATCCTACCCCCGATTCTGGGAAGAATACAAACGTTTGGGAGGTCAATATGAGCTCGACATACGGTGAAAACTTAAAACTCTCTATTTTCGGCCAGTCCCACGGAGCTGCCATCGGCATGACGCTGGACGGCATCCCCGCCGGTTTGCCGGTAGATTTGGCAAAACTGCAAAGCTTTTTAAACCGCCGGGCTCCGGGGCAGAATGATTGGTCTACTCCACGCAAAGAGGAAGATGCTCCTGAGTTTCTTTCCGGCCTTGTAGACGGTTTTACCTGCGGCGCGCCTATTGCCGCCATCATCAAAAACAAAAATACTCGCTCCGGTGACTATGACAATCTTAAGAATTGCCCCCGCCCCGGACATGCAGACTACACCGCGCAGGTCAAATACGGCGGTTTTCAGGATGCCGCCGGCGGCGGACATTTTTCCGGAAGGCTTACCGCCCCTCTGTGCGTTGCCGGTGGATTGTGCAAGCAGTGGCTGGCGGAAATGGGCATTCAGATTGGATCCCACATTCTGAGTATCGGCGCTGCGGTCTATGACGACATGTTTGATGGAATCGCCCCCCAATTGGAATCTGTAAATCCGATCTTTCCTGCACTGAACACTGACATTGCCGCCCGTATGCAGCAGGAAATCGCTACCGCACGGCGGCACGGCGACAGCGTTTGCGGAAAAATTGAATGCGCCATCACCGGCTTACCGGCAGGCATTGGTGAGCCTATGTTCGGCGGTGTAGAAAGCCGTATTGCCCAGATCGTCTATGGAATCCCTGCTGTTAAGGGCTTGGAATTTGGTGAAATACTCCTCAACGGCAGCACTAACAACGATGCTTTTTGCGTTCAAAACGGCAAAATTTCCACAGTAACCAACCACTGCGGTGGCATTTTGGGTGGCATTACCAACGGTATGCCCGTAATCTTCACGGTTTCCATGAAGCCCACACCTTCCATTTCCCTGCCCCAGCAGACAGTGGATCTGGCAACCGGCGAAGTAACCACCGTAGAAGTCAACGGCCGCCACGATCCCTGCATCGTCCCCAGAGCCGTGCCAGTTGTGGAGGCAGCGGCCGCCATTGCAATTTATGATATGATTCTCGGCAACACACAAACAAAACGGAGGAAATAATATGGACCTTTCTGAACTACGTGGACAAATCGACAGCATCGATGACGAACTCGTAAAGCTGTTTGCCCAAAGAATGGATATTGCCGCCCAAATTGCGGACTTCAAAAAAGAGAATAACATGCCCATCCTTGTACCTGCACGGGAACGGGAGAAAATGGCAGATGTAGCTGAAAAAGCAGGCCCGGAAATGGCTAATTACACCCGGGTACTGTACTCCATGCTCTTCGAGCTGAGCCGCAGTTACCAAAGTAAGCGGAATAACACGCTTTCTGCTCTGTATCGTGAAATCACAGAAGCAATTGAAACCACCCCCAAGCTATTCCCCCAACAGGCAATGGTAGCCTGTCAGGGTGTGGAGGGCGCGTTCTCTCAAATTGCTTGCGAAAAGATCTTTAAGAATCCTTTTATCATGTACTTCAAGAATTTTGACGGCGTTTTCACCGCCATCGAGCAGGGTCTGTGCCAGTATGGCATTCTTCCCATTGAGAACTCCACTGCCGGCTCCGTGAAAAAGGTATACGATCTGATGATTCGCCACAACTTTTCCATTGTCCGCAGTTTCCGTCTCAAGATCGATCACAATCTGTTGGCACTTCCCGGAGCCAAGCTGGATTCCATCAAAGAGATCTATTCCCACGAGCAGGCCATCGGCCAATGCGGCGAATTTTTAAGCAGCCTTTCCGGTGTCAAAGTCATTCCCGTAGAAAATACTGCCGTAGCGGCTGAAATGGTCTGTAAATCCGGAAGAACGGATGTAGCCGCCATCTGCAGCCGCAGCTGTGTCGATCTGTATGGTCTAAAAGCTCTTGCCTACTCCATTCAGGACAAAGGCAACAACTACACCCGATTCATCTGCATCAGCAAAAAGCTGGAAATCTATCCCGGCGCAGACAAGACCAGCATCATGATGATCTTGTACCACCAGCCCGGCGCCCTTTACAAAGTTCTGGCAAGAATGTATGTACTGGGAATCAATGTGACCAAACTGGAATCCCGCCCCCTGCCCGACCGGGATTTTGAGTTCATGTTCTATTTTGATCTGGATACATCTATCTATTCAGAAGAATTTGTGCAGCTTATGTGTGAGTTGGATGAGCTTTGCGAGGAGTTCAAATACTTAGGAAGCTACAGCGAGGTAGTATAATGAAATGCGGACTTTTGGGGCGCAAGCTGGGTCACAGCTACTCCCCTCAAATCCACACCTATCTGGGTTCTTACTCCTATGACCTCTTTGAGCGGGAGCCTGAGTATGTGGAATCCTTTTTAAAAAACGGGGATTTTTCTGCCATTAATGTAACGATTCCCTATAAAAAGACTGTTATGCCATACTGCCGCCTCACTCCCACGGCAGAATACATGGGCTCCGTCAATACCATCGTCCGCCAGAAAGACGGCTCACTTCTGGGGCACAACACGGATTATTTTGGCTTCACCTCTATGGTACGCCGCAGCGGATTGGATCCCATGGGCAAAAAATGTCTGGTTCTCGGCAGCGGCGGCGCATCCGTTACCGCTGTTGCGGTTCTGAAAGAGATGGGCGCAAATGTCATCGTCATCTCCCGCGGCGGAGAGGATAATTACGAAAATCTGGATCGGCACATGGATGCCGCTCTCATTTGCAACTGCACCCCGGTAGGTATGTACCCAAGCAATGGCATCAGTCCTATAAATCTGGATCTGTTTCCTCGTCTGGAAGGCGTTCTGGATATGATCTACAACCCCAGCCGCACGAAATTGCTGATGGATGCGGAAAATAGGGGTCTGATCGCTATAAACGGCCTGTGGATGCTGGTTGCCCAAGCCAAAGAAGCTGCCGAATGGTTTTTAGATCAAAAGCTGCCGGACAGCTTGATCAAATCCGTTTACCGCAAAATGCAGCTTCAGACGGAAAACATTATCCTTGTTGGCATGCCCGGCTGCGGAAAAAGCACAGTCGGCAAAGCACTGGCTGCGGAGCTGAGTAAGGAATTTGTGGATGCAGACGAAGAATTGGTGAAGACCTTCGGCAGAACCATTCCCGATGTTTTTGCCGAGGAAGGCGAAGCAGGTTTCCGAAAAAAGGAGACCCAGATCCTCGCAGATCTGGGCAAACGCTCCGGTCTGGTCATTGCCACCGGCGGCGGCTGTGTAACAAAACGGGAAAATTATCCCTTGCTTCATCAAAACGGCAGGATTCTCTGGCTGAAGCGGGATATTGATTTGCTTCCTACGGAGGGACGCCCCCTGTCCCAGTCCAACCGGCTCAGCGAAATGTATACCATTCGGAAACCATTGTACGAAGCATTTTCCGACTTTTCTATTGACAATAACAGTTCCTTCCACGATACTGTTTCCAAAATCATTTCCATACTGGAGGAGCAGGTATGAAAATTCTGGTACTCAACGGTCCTAACATCAACATGATCGGTATTCGGGAGCCGGATATTTACGGCAAGCAGACCTTCTGTGACCTGCTTGCACTGATCGACGAAACCGCCCAAAAGGAAAATCTGGAAATTGAACAGTTCCAGTCCAACCATGAAGGCGCAATCGTAGATAAGATTCAGGAATGTTACGGAACGGTAGACGGCATTGTTATCAACCCCGCCGCCTATACCCACACTTCCGTTGCCATTCTGGATGCGCTGAAGGCCGTTTCGATTCCTGCAGTAGAGGTGCATATTTCCAATGTGGATGCTCGGGAATCCTTCCGGCACATCTCCTACCCCGGAATGTACTGCGAAAAAACCATCAAAGGCCTTGGCCTGGAGGGTTACCGGCAGGCGATTCTCTACTTAAAAGAAAAATACGGCTGACCCACAGTTCCCACAAGCAAAAGCAGGGCGCGGAATTTCCGCGCCCTGTTTGAATTGCGCATTATTTTCCCTTGCGGAACACCAGCAGCTTGCTGGCAAAGTAATTGAGGATCACCACCAAAACACTGGTTGCAAGTTTCATCCAGTTGCCGTTCCAGTAAAGCAGATCCACGGTGACAAAAATGATCGCTGTTTCCATCACGCCGGAGCCGATACGGCAACCAACAAATTTGGTAAATTCCGGCCACACCGTCTTTGCTGACCAATCGTGACTCTTGAACACGAAAGGTTTATTTGTCAAAAACGCGAACAGCACCGCCGCTGCCCACGCGATTACATTGCTGACCGCGGCACTCATTCCCAGCAAGTTAAAGCAAGGCAGGTAAACAACATAGTTTACTACCGTGGTCAGCCCGCCAAAAAACAAATAGGACAAAACATCCCAGTATTTCAAAATCAATCGTTTCAGCATTTTCCGCTCCTAATCATTATTTCTTCTTTTACGCCGCAACAAAAGGATCAGCACCGGAACTATTACCGCAACCGCCACCGCTGCGTACAAAATCCAGTCGTTCTGAGTCCTCGGTGGCTCTGGAGTCGCGCCGGGAGCCGTTTCCGTAGCCGGTACGGAGGAAGCATGTGTAGTGTTTGAAGGCTTTGTCGTGACCGTGGCAGGCTGCGTCGGTGCCGTAGTCAGCGTGGGCATTTCGGTGGGCGCAGACGGCTGTGTCGGCTCGGTAGTGGGTGCAGGCACGGTAGTAGGTACCGTCGATTCTGTGGGTGATGTGGTAGGCTGGGTCTGCTCTGCTGTCCGATAGCTGCAAAGGTCGCACAAACCATCCCCGTTTCCGTCACTGTGCGCTGCTTTTCCTTGCATTATCTTTGCGCAGCCGCTGCGGGTGCACTGCTTCCAATGGCCGGCATCATCGGACATCCAGCCGGACTCCGCATGTCCCAGCGCAGGAATTAACCAACTGTTGTGATCCTTAATCTCTGCATATGCCCAATAATCCGGAAACCACGCACCGCAGGTTTCACACAGGAAATACATCTTGCACCCCGGCTGCTCGCATGTCGGTGCTTTCTCCAAAATATTCCTCAGCCAACTGTCATGATAATGGTCAGATGTAATGGTGATCTCGATAGAATCGCTGTAGCCGCCATCTTCGGAAGTAGCTGTAATAACCGCCGTTCCTTCATTTATGCCGGTTACTTTTCCGAAGCTGTCAACTGTGGCTATAGAAGGATCACTACTGCTGTAGATCACCCGCTTATTGGAAGCTTCATATGGGAACACCTCGGCAGTAACGATCAAAGGCTCACCTTTTCGGGTCTCCCGCTCCTGGCTGGTGCGAAGCACCACAGAATCTGCCGGTATGGGGTCGTAATCTGAAATGGGTCCCCAATAGTATACCTCGCATTCTTCACCTGTAATTGTCCAACTTTCGGTTACAGAATCCAAAAACATATTGGCAGCATTGTCGGCAGCAAATGTATGGTGGTGATCATATTCTCCTTCTTCATAATAATAAACCGCTCGGATCAGCGCATTGGTACCGTCATAATGCAGCACCTGGAAGTATGGCAGCACCTCTTCCGGTGTAGTTTCCCGGTTGAAGTGCCCCACCGGAACACCGCTTCTCTCTAAAATACCGGCATAGGAATATTCCCTGCCGGTGTCGTCACCGCTGCCGTCATACACGCCGTCAAGGAAGATATATTCAGCATGGGTCTCCCTTTCCTGCTTTTCCGTCATGGTCATGCCGTAATGGTTCCGTTTTGCCGGATGCCAATCGATATGGTTCCATTCCCAGTCCAAATCGCCCCAAGTAGGATCCGCATATAGCATTATCCCGCCCAGATACAGATAGGTCCACTCATGCCCCTCTCTGGTGGTCATATTCCAGCCGGTTTTCGTTCCCGCTTCGATACCGGCGGTGTTCAGCAGCAAATCCAAGCCTCTGGCATAGCCGGCACACACGCATTTTCCCTTCACCAACGAGCCGTAGGCAGTCTGATCATCATCATTAAATTCATAGGTTACCGTTTCTGTAATGTAATCATACAAATACATTACCTTTTCCTCATCCGTATCCACCCAAGAAGGCATACCGGCAACGATCTGCCGTGCTATCTTCTCTGCCAGATCCTGCTTCTGATAGTCCATCACCGGATAAGCATTGGCAGATTGGGGCTGCAGGAACAGCAACAATACCGTCATCAGAAATATTGACAAAAATCTTTTCCGCACGGCAAGATCACACCCCTCTTTTTTCTTTATTTTACAGTTGCTTTCCCAAAAAGTAAAGAAAAAGCTCCCGGTACGGGAGCTTTTTCTGTTATCCGAGGATCTTTTCGATGGCAGCCAGACGCAGACTGGTGCAAAACACATTCATAGCCTTTTCCAGTTCCTCCACCGGAGGCAGGCTGGGTGCAATGCGGATCATAGAGTCCTGTGGATCAACACCGTAGGGGTAGGTTGCGCCGGCTTCCGTCAGCGTGACACCCGCCTGCTTGCACAGCTCCAGAGTCCGCTTTGCCGTACCGGGCATAGCGGCAACACAAACAAAGTAACCGCCCTTGGGGTGATGCCAGTGGGCAATTCCCTTGTTGGTCAGCTGGCGGCGCAGCATACGAAGCACCATCTCAAACTTGGGGGCCATAAAGACAGCATGCTTTTTCATCAGCTCAATGGTATGTTCCCGGTTTTTTAAATACTTCACATGGCGCAGCTGGTTAATCTTATCATAAGAAATGGTCTGCACAGCAATCAGCTTCAGCTGGTAAGCAATATTTTCCTCAGAAGATGCCATGACCGAAATACCTGCACCGGGGAAGGTGATTTTGGATGTGGAAGCAAATTCGTAAACCATGTTGGGCCGGCCAGCCTCAGCACAGAGAGAAATAATGTCCCGGAATGGCTCAAAATCACCGTCAAACTCGTGAACGCAGTATGCGTTATCCCACATGATCGCAAAATCAGGAGCGGCAGGCTTTAGATTAGCAAAACGATCCACGGTTTCTTCACTGTATGTGTAGCCCTGGGGGTTGGAATATTTAGGTACGCACCAAATACCTTTGACAGCAGGGTCTTTTACCAGCTCCTCAACAACATCCATATCCGGGCCATCGGGTGTCATCGGCACCACGATCATTTCGAAGCCATAGGTTTCCGTAATTCGGAAATGACGGTCATAACCGGGAGAAGGACACAAAAACTTCAGTTTTTCTTCTCTGCACCAGGGTCTTGGGCTGTCGGTCAGTCCATGGGTATAAGCACGGGCAATCAGATCATGCATCAGGCTGAGGCTTGCATTGCCACCCACAAAGGTCTGGGACGGCATGCAGCCCAAAACATCCGCCCAGTATTCCCTGGCGCATTTCAGTCCCGCCAGATCGCCGTAATTTCGGCAGTCATTGCCATCGATCATGCACTCAGCAGGCTCTATCAAAATACCCAGTATATCGCTTACCATATCCAACTGCAGCTTGCTGGGCTTTCCGCGGGACATATCCAACTTCAGATTCTCTGCCTTTAATTCCTCATAACGAGCCAGAAGCTTCTTTTGCTCCAAGTGGAGTTCTTCCTTGGTTCTGCAAGAATATGTTGCCATTTCCTTCATTCTCTCCTTCAAATAACAGGCTAATAACAGGCATATTATATGTCAAGGCAGTAAAAAATGCAATATACACATACCAAAAATTTCATTTTTTACTCTTCTTTTACTGAATTTTGTCCCATTGCACAAAAGCAGCTTTTTGTTGCGGCGAAATTCATGGAAATTCACCCTTGCTTTTTATCGGTTATTCACATAGAATAATATTGTATGTGCATTTTTCAGACGGGATATCATTATGTTTTTTCCCGATATCTGTCATACCATCATATTCCAATTGGAAAGGATGCGTTAATATGAGCGACATCATTCACATCCCCGAAATATTCGGTTCTGATGTTTTTAACGAGGCTACCATGCGCCAATGTCTGGAGCCTGAGATCTATAATGCATGGAAGCAGTGCATCAGCACAGGCTCCCTCCTGCCGCTGGATGTTGCCAACGGCATTGCTGAAGGAATGAAACTGTGGGCCATTGAAAAAGGTGCCACACACTATACCCACTGGTTCCAGCCCATGACCGGCATTACCGCAGAAAAGCACGACTCCTTTATTTCCCCCACCGGAGACGGTCGAGTCATCATGGAGTTTTCTGGCAAAGAGCTTGTGCGCGGCGAACCCGATGCCAGCTCCTTCCCCTCCGGCGGTCTGCGGGCAACCTTTGAAGCAAGAGGTTACACCGCATGGGATCCTACTTCCTTTGCATTTGTTAAGGACGGCAGCCTGTATATCCCCACATGCTTTTTCTCCTATACCGGAGATGCGCTGGATACCAAAACGCCCCTGCTCCGTTCTCTGGAAGAAGTTTCCCGGGAAGCGATGCGGATTCTGCGTCTGTTTGGCGACGAAGAAACACAGCATGTTACGGTTTCAGTAGGAGCGGAGCAGGAATATTTCCTGATCCCTAAAGCCCTGTATGCCCAGCGCGAGGATCTTCGCCTTACCGGCCGTACCCTTTTCGGCGCCCGGGCGCCCAAGGGTCAGGAGTTGGATGACCACTATTTTGGCACGATCCGCACCCGTGTTTCCACCTTTATGAAGGATCTGGACGAACAGCTATGGCGTCTGGGCGTTCTTTCCAAGACCAAGCACAACGAAGGTGCTCCCTGCCAGCATGAACTGGCTCCTATCTATTCCGAAGCCTCCAATGCCTGCGACTCCAACCAGCTGGTAATGGAAATTCTTAAAAAATGCGCCGCCAAGCACGACCTTGTCTGTCTGCTCCATGAGAAGCCTTTTGAGGGTGTCAATGGTTCCGGTAAGCACAACAACTGGAGCTTGGGAACCGATACCGGCAAAAACCTCTTCAAGCCCGGCAAAACCCCCCGACAGAACGCCCAGTTCCTTGTATTTCTGGCCGCCTTTATTCAGGGTGTTGACGAGTATCAGGATTTCCTGCGCTGCACCGTAGCCATTGCCGGCAACGATCACCGTCTGGGTGCCAACGAAGCTCCCCCTGCTATCATTTCCGTTTTCCTTGGAGACGAATTGAACGCCGTCGTCCGATCCATCATTGACGGTACCAACTATACCGATCCGGAAAAGAGTCTCATGCGCATCGGCGTGGATGTGATGCCCGCCATTCCCAGGGATACCACCGACCGGAACAGAACCAGTCCTCTGGCCTTTACCGGCAACAAATTTGAGTTCCGTATGCCCGGTTCTTCTCAGTCCATTGCTGAGCCTAACATTGCCCTTAATACCATCATGGCAGAAGAACTGAGCAAGTTTGCTGATATTCTGGAAAACGCTGAGGATTTCGATTCCACACTGCAAAAACTGGTCTGCGACGCCTTTACTGCCCATCAACGAATTCTGTTCAATGGCAACGGCTACTCTGAGGAGTGGAAAGAGGAAGCTTGCCTGCGAGGTCTGAGCAACTTCCCCACCACCGCAGATGCCTTGCAATCCTATCTCTCTAATAAAAACATCGCACTGGTTACCAAACGCGGCATCTATACCGAGGCAGAATACCGGGCCCGCTACGAGATCCATCTGGAAACCTACTGCAAGCTGATCAATATTGAGGCCAGAACCAGTGTAGATATGGTAATGCAGCAGATTCTGCCTGCCGCTCTGCGTTATAGTTCTGATTTAGCCAATGCCGTCAGCCGCAAGGCCGCCATCGGTGTCAGTGCATCTGCGGAAAAAGAGCTTCTTACCCGTCTGTCCTGTCATACCGACGCAGTCTACCAAAAGTGTGAAAAGCTGCGCAACGATCTGAACAGTGTTCCTTATTCCAGCAACCAGGCTGCCGCAGATTATTTCCGCCACACCATCGTAGCGGATATGACTTCCCTTCGTGCCGATGCTGATATGTTGGAACAACTGACCGATAAGCATTATTGGCCGTATCCGACCTATTCTGATCTACTGTTTTACTAAAAAATCCGCATTGCCAGCTTAGGAAATTAACAAAACAATTTACCCCCTGATGTAGAATTAAACCTACACCAGGGGGTATTGTGATACCTGTATCCATAGTTCAAGCGGTGCAGCAGGCGTAGGGTCTGAAAATACGGATAACCGCCATGGCTACCCCATTATCCGTTTATTCACACTAAATAGCACTTTACAGCCTTACATTATGGGGAAATTCTTGCAATTATTTCCAGTTTGTTGTATAATAACAAAAAAGAAAGGCAGGGATCATAATGGAAGAAAACACACCTCGACCGCGGAATCCACGCAGACGTCAAAAAACAAAATGGGAGATCATCAAAGAAGCATATCTTCCTACCGTCATTTTGATCGTGACTTTAATTTTGATTGTCATTTTCATTGCCGGATCACTGGCCAGACGGTCCGAAATTCAGGAGACAACACCTCCGGAAACCTCCTCCGTTGTTCCCACCGAAGATCCCCACGCAGCAGAAGCGGAGCAATTGCTGGCTGAAGCCGCCCGGTTGGCTGCAGATTACGATTATAAGGGTGCTGCTGATTTGTTGGCTTCCTTCGGCGGCGACATCTCCTCCTACCCCCAACTGTCCGCAAAAAGGGATGAGTACCTGGCTGCGGATGCTAACATGATCACATGGTCGGATCTTTCACAGATAAAAACCCTTTCCTTCCACACACTGATCACTGATCCCGCCAGAGCCTTCACCAATGCCGCTTACGGCGCAGCCTATCAGAAAAACTTTGTCACCGTGGAAGAATTTAAGGGTATCCTGCAGCACCTGTATGATTACGGCTATATTCTGGTTGGTCTGGAGGATATCTCCTATGCTCCTCAACCCAGCGGTGAAACTGCAGACGGCGATGTTTGCAGTGCAAAAGAACTTCGACTGCCTGTTGGTAAAAAGCCGCTACTGCTGGTACAGACCAATGTAAATTATTACACGTATATGATCGATGGCAATGGCGACGGTCTTGCCGACAAGGACGGTGCCGGTTTTGCAAGCCGCATGTTGGTCGATGATAACGGCAGGATCACCTGCGAAATGGTGGACAGCGAAGGCAACACCACCCAAGGCGCATTTGATCTGGTGCCCATTCTGAATGATTTCATTGAGGGCCATCCCGACTTCTCCTACAAGGGTGCAAAGGCCATTCTCGCTCCCTCCGGTTATGACGGCATTTTCGGTTACCGCATCAATCCCAGCTTCAAAACAAGCAAGGGTGAAGCATATTACAATGAACAGGTTGCCGGTGCCACGGAATTGGTAAATGCCCTCCGTGCCGGCGGCTATGAACTTGCTTGCTATACCTACGGCAACAGCGCTTACGGTGCTATCAGCGCAGGTGAGATCCAAACAGATCTGCGTTCCTGGGCTTCGGAGATTACCCCCGTTTTTGGACCTACCAACATTCTTGTCTTTGCCCAAAACAGTCAGATCGAAGAGTATACCGGCAGCAAGTTCAATGTCCTGTACAATGCCGGCTTCCGTTACTTCCTGGGCTTCGACGGTACCGCCACCGTTGCTCCGAACCATATTCGGCAAAGCCGAATTCTTGTCACCGGCAGCCAGATGCTTGAGAATCCTTCTATTTACAATTCCTTCTTCAACACGGATGCCGTACTGGACCCCCTCCGGAACAATTGAAACCAAACAAAAAAGAGCGTACCTAACGCTCACTTCCCATAGGGTAACAAAGTGGGCGTTAGGCTGGCCGAAACGGAAACCACAAAGAAGCAGTTGAGTTTTATGCTCAACTGCTTCTTTGTGTATGTAGACACTTTTTGTTACTGGGAATTCACACGCTTACTTCGCTCCCCTTTGGAATAGGGTTGAATTGCTATGGCAGGGACATAGCGTTACTTTTTCGCTCCGGATACCCCAGAATGGGCAGACTCATGCCTAAGCCATCAAACATACACGGTTTTCCGGTAATTACTGGATGAAGGTATCCGGAGCACGGCGAACTATATCCGCCTGAATACTAACAGAAGTTTTCATTGCTTTTTCTCCTCCTAGAAGATTGTGCAGATTATAGTACAGGCATAAATCCCTGTTAAGTAAATTTGACACAAAGGCTATTGCAAAATATTTTGTGATAAGTTTTTAAGGATTGCTTCTAGTCGGTGTCCAATTATAGGGTGTATTTTCGTTACTATATGTGACAAGGAAATTAAGGGAGGTGTGTGCCATGAAGTAATTTAGTTCGCTGTTTGCAGCGACGGAGCCTGTCGTAAATTTTATGTGTCGAAGCATAACCTAATTTACAAATGTGTGAATTCATGAGAAGATAAGCCGCCTGTTCGAACATAGTTTCAGCTATGCTACTAAGGAGGACTAAAATGAAGAACAAAAACAGTAAACAACTTTACAAGCTGGTTTCATTGTTACTTGTAATCGCGCTATTATGCCAGTTTCCTCTTAATACCATTGCAATTGGTGACAATGAAACTGAAATAACATCGGTGTCAGAAACCCCTGTGTTGGAGGAAACGGTTGACAACGAAGTAATACCACTGGTATCTGCAGCCGAAGTCCCAAACTTCATCTCGCAAGCACAGATTGAAGAGCATGGGCATATTTCTCGACTTTCTGACGAAGAGACCTTAAATACATTGGTGTATCTGAACAGAGACGGGACAAAAACCAAGTACATTATGGATTATCCGGTCAAGTATGTCGACGAAAACGGGAATATGAAGTTCGTCGATTTGTCTATGAGCGAAATGGCTACGGCCTTTGAAACCGCGGCAAATGACATTGTATTGTCTGTTTCTAAGGATTATACCAAAGGTATTACGTTGACATACAATGATTATGCGGTTTCTTTAGTTGCAATGCCCGGCAACAAAACTATAGTCTCTGAAGGCATTGGCACAGCACCAATCGTCACGGCAACAAAAAACAATAATGCAGTTACATACAACGATGTTTTTGGCACAGATATTGACATACGATATTTGCCGTTACATAATGGTGTTAAAGAGGACATCATTCTACAGGCCTATAGTGGCACGAATACATTTGATTTTTTGCTCAGCACCAGTGGCTTGGGGGTATATTCAGAAAAGGATAATTATTATCTAGCAGACGAGGCAAATGCTGATATGCGAATGGACCTTGGAAAGGTTATTGTATATGATGCAAATCGTAAAATGTCTGAAGGCTCTTTGACAGTTACCACTTTAAAAGAAAACCAGTTATATCAGGTAACGATATCTGTTGATCAAGCATTTCTCGCTGACCATAATACGGTTTATCCGGTGCAGGTTGACCCCAGTATCACTGTATCCGATACAACTCACGGCGCTAACGCAGTGACTGACTGCCCTGTGTATTCCGGAAAGCCAACAGTCAATATGGGAACTGCTTTGTATAACCCAATCGGTTATTTAGATAGCGCTTATCAGATTGGAAGAACCGCAGTTAAACTGGTTGGGCTTGCAAATGATCCGGTTTATCAAGGACTTAGTGCTGCTCAAATTCAAAGCGCATACTTTTATATCAAGGATTCTTCCGGTACAGCTGCGAAGTCGATCAATCTTTATGCTCTTACCAGTAATAGTACATGGACGGAATCTTCTTTGACGTGGAACACATTGGGGACAGTTTCCCCCACCTTGCAGGCCTCTGCCAATGTGGGCGGAGGAGCATGGTCTAGTTTTAATATTACTAATCTAGTAAAAGGATGGAAGAGCAGTTCTTATAATATTAAC
>JAFQUA010000037.1 GCA_017408725.1 Oscillospiraceae bacterium | reverse complement strand
TAGATATTCGCAGCAGTAGGCGTTGTGGGACTGTGTGTAAACCGCTTGCAGTTTTCCACATTTCCATAATGCTTATCCGATAATCAATCTTCCGATGGTCAGCGGCACATACACGGCTGCAACGATCAGACGCCATACAAGCACAAAACCGCCGATCACACCGCCGATGATGAAGTTGAGGGCAAACAGGCCGATGCCGCCACCGAAGGGGCTGCCGCCCGGCACGATCCAGAGACACATTCTGTGCAGACCGAAGGGCAGGCCGCAGAGAATCCATAACCATGCAAAATCCATTACGCCATCCTTCATACAGGCGGATTTGAAAATACAGAACAGCAGCAGTGCCGCCGTCACGGGCAGTACGCTTTTGATAAAGAAAACTTTGATCGCTTCGCCTCTTGTCATAGGGCAGAGCCTCCTTTCTTACCTAATATTATAGCTGACGTACAGACCCGCGCCCAGCGGTATTTGGCTAAATCTTTGCAAACAATCTGCAAATATCAGGATTTGGGGTCGATCTTCTCCATGACTTTCTGATAACCGGGGAAGCCTTCATACAGGATACATTCGATGTCCTGTACACGCAGTTTTATGTACTTTCCGCAGGTGCAGCCTGTGAGGATCAGCAGATTCTTGATGGCAAGGCTCAGGTGATAGTTCACTTCCTCCTGTCTGCTTCGCCAGCCCTCCGCAGGTTCGGTTCCGGGACGGCGCAGTGTAGAGGATAGTAGCGCCATTTCCTCCAATGCCCGCTTGCATTTTGTTTCATACCAGGGCTGCATATCCTGGGTATGGCCGGTAATCGTAATGATGGGTTTCTTCATAAGGTGATACCTCCGTAAAAAATATTTGAGTCCGCTGTGCGGATTACTCCAACTGATGCCGCTTTCGGCGGTCGGGGGGCTGCTCTTGTTCCTTCTGCGGAGCCGACACCAAAATCTCCATGTTCTGCTTGATGGTTTCAAATTCACGGAGCTGTGCGGTAGCTTCCGCAAGATCAGTACGCAGCGCCGCCTTCTTTTCTTTCAATTCTGCCAGTTCTGCCTTCATGCTTGCTGTGGTTGGCAGTGGTACGGCGCCCAGGCGTTTGAGCTCTCTTGCCGCCGCTTCAAATATGATGATCCCGCTTTCGTGTCCCCGCAGGAACTTTTCCTTATCACGGGATTTACGGTAATCATCATAGAGTGGCTTTAACTGCCGGTAGGTGGTAGCGTGCTTCATCACAAGGGATATTTCGGTCATGCGCCGGTCTGCTTCCTTGATGGAAGAATGAACGGCACTTTTCTTTTCCATCAGTTCGGACAGCTTCTGTTCCAGGGCAGCCATACTGTCGATCCCGTGTTCTGTCAGGAAGTTGACTGTCCGTGCGCCCTCTTTCAGATTTTGCAGAGTCGCCCAATGTGCAAATCCGGGGCTCTCCTGTGCCTTTGCGCTGTTTCGGATATCAATGAGGCGGTCAATCTTTCCGTCACGCGGTTTTGGCTGTCGGGAAGGTCGGGAGCCTCCGGCGATCCGGGAAGCAAGCGCTTCCTCCGTGTAGTCAACACCCAATGTTTTCAGGCGGGTAAAGCGTTCCTGATCCGGCGCACGGCAGGAGATATATTTTCCCCACTTGATCTCATAGCCTTCCCGCTGCAGGCGGAGCAGTAAATCTTCCAGGTCAGCGCAGGTGGGCAGTACGCGGTCAATGGCCGCTTTCAGCTTCGCCTTATAGCTGGTTCCGGCTTTTGCGGCCTGATGCTCAATATAGCTCTTGCCCTTGTCCTGTCCGGGGACGATCACGGACAGACCGTGTTCCTTACACAGCCGGTCGCTTGTGCGGCGGATGAAATGATAGCTGCGCTTATTGCTGTGGTAATGCTTGTGATCCGTAAAGCTGACAGCATTGAACAGCAGATGATTATGGATGTGCCCTTTGTCTATATGGGTAGTCAGGACAAATTCATACTTGCCGCCCAGGACCTCTTTTGCCAACTGCATCCCGATCTCATGGGCTTCCTCCGGGGAGACTTCACCGGGAGAAAAGGCTTGTATCAGGTGACGTCCCAGGTTCTCGCCTTTGTCTATGGCATGGCTGCGGGTCCAGGCAAATTCAATGTCTGCGGTTTCAGCGGTACAGCCGAAGGAGGATACCAGCAGCTTGCCGTCCGTCTTTGTGGGATCGCAGATATAGTCAATGGCCGCTTTCAGCGTTGATTTGATAGGATGCGTCTTTGTAACTGCCATATCTCGTCAAGCCTTTCCCGTATCTCGTCCATATCGGCCTGATACGCGGGACCTCCGGCGTTGATGCGCTTGGCAATCTGATTGATGTTCCTGCCGATGGCACCCAGGGTCTTTGTCATTTCCTTTATGTCGGTGGTGTCGGTGTAGATGATGTACCCGTCAATCGCCATTTTGCGGAGGTAGGCGCCGATCCGCTGGGTGGGGAGCTGAGCCATCTTCTGTTCTATCAATGCCCGTTCCTCTGCTGTCACAGGGCAGCGAAGGATAATGGGACGTTTTCGGTTTGCTATAGCGTTTCCTCCGTTTCTTCATAAGGGTTTGGGACTATCCCAACAAGCAGTATTTTATTTTCGGGCAAGGGACCTGAAAATGCAGAAATTCGCAAGTGTGGCTACACTTGCTGTGCTTGCTATGTATCTCTCCCTTCGTTTTTCCCCCTCTACCCCTACTACACTTCGCATACCCCGTTTTGGCCACTTTTCGTAAAAAATGGGCAAAAAATCCCACGGTGCATTTCTGCAACGTGGGATAAACCGTATTCGGTTATTTCTTCCGCAGACCCTTGACCAGCGCGGCAATCGTATCAAGCTGAGCATCATCCAGATGCTTCATATCCTGCACGATCGCATCAATCTTGCTGGGGTTAGTAGATTCCAAATCGAAGAACTCACTCGGCGTCACACCGAGGTATTCGCATATATAGAAAATGCCGGTCAGGGACGGCATAGATTTACCCGTTTCGATATTGTTGATGTAGCCAGGATTCTGTCCGATAGACAAACTCATATCACGGGCAGACACACCCTTTTTCTCACGCAGTAGTGCCAGTCTGAGCGAAAAATCCTTTTCTTCCATATTATCACCGCCTTTTATAATATTTTAACCCATACATAGGCTAAAAATGTTGGCGGTCAGGCTGTAATCCTCTTGATTTATTGGCTTGCAGATGATATAATAAATAAAATGACGGAAATTAACCCACATGATCACTCCGACCGCTATACACACAAGTTAAGATTGATGAGACTGCGAAACCGCAGCCAATGACTTCGGCAGACCGGTCTTGGTTGAATGTTAAGAGATAGCGCGTCGTGTGAGATTGCCCATCGGACTGTTTGGTTCGGTGGGTATTTTTTATGACAGGAGAGAAAATGGAAATATACACAGTCAGCCTGTTCGGTCACAGGCAAGTGAATGATCCTTTTGCTGTTGACCGAAAACTGGAAACAATCGTCCGTGATCTGCTTGCGGAAAAGGAATACGTTGAGTTCCTTATGGGCAGAGACGGAGAGTTTGATCTGCTGGCAGCATCGGTTATCAAGCGGTGCCGCAAAGCCGTGGGAGAAGAAAACAGCGCTCTGATCTGGATGCTGCCATACATGACGGCAGAGTACCGCGACCATGAGGAAGATTATCTGAATTATTACGATGATGTGGAAGTCTCGCAAAACGCCGCAAGCGCACATCCGAAAGGTGCCATGCAGATACGCAATCGGGAAATGGTTGATCGTTCCGATCTGGTGATCTTTTGCGTGGAGCGAAGCAGTGGCGGGGCGTATCAGACCATGAAGTATGCGATAAAGAATCAAAAAAATATAATCAATCTCTGTTCGGATGATAAGGAGCCGGACAGGCTGTACAGGTAAGCACAAATCCCAAAATCGAAAATTCGCAATTACTGTATGCAGTTCTTCTTCCAAAATTCCCAAGTAATCGCAGATATAGAATACACCCGGTAAGGATGGCAAAGACTTTCCCGACTCAATATTGTTAATATAGCCGGGGTTCTGTCCAATCGCTAAACTCATTTCCCGTGCG
>JAFQUA010000006.1 GCA_017408725.1 Oscillospiraceae bacterium | reverse complement strand
CTCGAACTATACGAAAACAGCTCCCTCAGATGAGGGAGCCGTAGCTTCTGCATTTCACAAAGGCCATGTTCTTCATTTTGCTTATTTTGAAAGAATCACAGAAACAGTTGTACCTTTATTCTGTTCACTTTCCAGAATAATTCTACCGTGGTGATACTGCACGGCGTGCTTCACAATAGACAGGCCAAGGCCGGTGCCGCCGGATTGCCTGGAATGGCTTTTATCCACACGGTAGAATCGTTCAAACACTTTTTCCTGATGTTCAGGAGAAATGCCGATACCAGTATCCTGTACACTCAGCAACACTTCACCGGATTTCTGAGCAACAGTCACTTTCACTCTGCCGCCGGGTTGGTTGTACTTAATGGCATTATCGCAAAGGTTGTAGACGACCTCATACAGCAATCTGCGGACACCATTCACAACGCCATCTTCGCCGATGATTTCCAAAGAAACACCCTTCAGTTTTGCAGCATCTGCAAGTGTTTCACAGACTTCCTCAGAAAGAACTTTGAGGGATACTTCTTCATGGGGCATATCCGTTCCATCATCCAGCTGAGATAAACGGATAATATCATCAATTAGTGTAACCAGTCTGGATGCCTCTTTGCGAATGCGGCCCACAAATCGTGGTGCATCTTCTGCCTTCACAATGCCGTTTTCCATCAGTTCTGCGGAACCAATGATGGACTGCAGCGGTGTTTTCAGTTCGTGGGACACATTTGCGGTAAACTCCTGACGGTTCTTTTCTGCATTGACCTGCTCCGTGATATCAAAGGCAAGGATCACCATACCATGATGATTTCCGTCAGAGTCAATTCTGCTCAGATCAAACTGATACTCTCTGCCGTTCTCCCTGGCCCGGAAATCAGCACTACCCTGCTCTCTTGCAGTCTGCAATGCCAGGCGCATATTCTGCTTGCGGTCAATCGCAAGAAAATCCTCTCCGATACAGGTAATGCCAGCACCAAACAGCATTCTTGCAGCAGGGTTGATGCTGAGGATCCTGCCGCTACTGTCTAGAAGAACCAGCGCTTCCTTCATATTTCCCGTAATTTGTTCAAATTCATTCTGCTTATGTTGTAAAGTTCGGAGCTGGCTTTTGATTTCCAAATGCTGCGCATGGATACGGTGAAGCAGCGGGGATAATTCCTCATATGCTTCATTTTCCATGGGGTTATCCAGATTCAAGTTATTCAGCGGCGCAACAATCGTCTTTGCCATACGGTGTGCCAGCCACGCGGAAAGCACAATGGCAATCACCAGAACAATGGCAATTGGCCGGAGCATTCCCAACACCAGCACCAGCACGGTTGCACGGCTCACGGATACACGAAGCACGCTGCCGTCATTCAGCCGGGTTGCTTCATAGATAGTTTGCTCAGTCAATGTGGAGGATTGACGTGTACTGCTTCCTGTACCGGATGCAAGAGCTTCCCTGATTTCTTCGCGTTCTGCATGGTTTTCCATAGTATCTGCATCTACATGGCTGTCGTAAATGACAGTTCCATCAGCATTTACCCATGTCAAACGGTAGCGGTCAGCGTTCAATTTTTCCAGATATCCTTTACCAAGCTGCTGCGTTGCGCTTGCCGCAAGGCTCAATTCATCTTTTAGCTGTGATTCCTGCACACTCCCAAAATACGGATACAGTATTCCAGTAATTATCGTCAAACTCGCCATCAGCACTGCGATTGCCACAGAAAGGATGGACTTCATAATTTTACTTGTCATAATGAGCCTCCCAGCGATAGCCTACATTCCGAACAGTTTCGATCATCTTGCCGTAGCCGTCCAACTTCTGGCGTAAGGTACGGATATGGGCATCCAGGGTACGGGAATCCCCCATATAATCCTGTTTCCATACCTGAGAAAACAGCTGTTCTCTGGTGTAAACCATTCCGGGATGAGAAAGGAACATCCGGAGAATCTCAAATTCCTTATATGTAAGCTGAACTCTACACCCATCCGCAATCACTGTATGCTCATCCAAATTGACCACGAGACCGCCCACCTTCAGCAGCTTGGATACCTGCTGGGGCTGGCTGCGGCGGAGTACCGCTTTTACTCTGGATACCATTTCCATAATGCTGAATGGTTTCACAATATAATCATCGGCACCCAAATCCAGGCCACGGACGCGGTCATACTCCTGTCCCTTTGCAGTTGCCAGAATCACAGGAATCCTGTTATATTCAACAGATTCTTTCATTTGTGTCAAAATCCCGATACCATCCATACCGGGCAGCATCACATCCAGTACGATCAGCTCTGGCTTTTCCTTTTGCAGTGCTTCCCAGCAGGAAAGACCATCTTCAAAGCCCTTGGTTTCAAATCCGGCAGCATTCAATGCATACATTTCGATGTCACGGATACCTGCGTCATCTTCCACGCACCAAATCATGTTCACACCTCCTTGTGGATTCCTGTTACGGAGTAAATCACCCATTCCGCAATATTGGTTGCATGGTCACCGATCCGTTCAAAATACTTGGAAATCATCAACAGATCGAGAGCAAATTCTCCATCCTCCGGGTTTTCCGCAATCCATGTGATAATGCCCCGTTTCACCTTGGAGAAATATGTGTCAACAATATCATCCCGAGCAATCACATTTCGGGCAAGTTCCACATCTTTTTTCACAAAGGCATCTACACTGGATGTAACCATTCGAGTTGTCTCTCCGGCCATTTCCGTAATCAGTTTCATGCCATCCATATTGTGACCATTCAGAAAGGCAACGATTTCCGCAATATCCTCAGCCTGATCTCCGATGCGCTCCATGTCCGTGATAATTTTCAGCGCCGCAGAAATCAGACGAAGATCCTTTGCCACCGGCTGCTGGTGAAGCAAAAGCTTCATACATCTGCTTTCAATGTCGCGCTCCATCTGATCAATGGCAGAACCGTTTTCTTTCACTGTTTCCGCTAAAATCACATCACCATCGATAAGGGCTTTTGCGGCGGCTTCGATCGCCTCTTCGCACAAGGCACCCATTTCAATAATCTCTCTGTTCAGTTCAAACAGCTGCTGCTCAAATCGGTTTCTCATATTTCCTCCTTAACCAAATCTGCCGGTAATGTAATCTTCAGTGCGCTTATCCATAGGCTGTGAGAAAATGTCATCTGTCTTTCCAAACTCTACCAACTCGCCAAGCAAAAAGAACGCAGTATAGTCAGACACGCGAACCGCTTGCTGCATATTGTGTGTAACCATAACGATGGTATACTTTTCTTTCAGCTCCATAACCAGTTCCTCGATGTGGGAGGTAGAAATTGGGTCGAGCGCAGATGTTGGTTCATCCATCAGCAGTATCTTCGGCTGCACAGCCAACGCTCTTGCAATGCACAGACGCTGCTGCTGACCACCGGACATACCAAGGGCATTCTTTTTCAATCTGTCCTTCACCTCGTCCCAGATCGCCGCATCACGCAGAGCCTGTTCCACGATCCCATCCAACTGCACTTTATTCGTAATGCCGTGTGTGCGGGGACCGTAAGCCACATTGTCGTAGATGCTCATAGGGAATGGATTAGGCTTCTGGAACACCATACCGATTTCTTTTCGGAGATTGTTCACATCCACTTCCCTGGAGAAAATATCTGTTTCCTCATATCGAATGTCGCCGGTGATCTTCACACCGGGAATCAGGTCATTCATTCGGTTCAAGGTTTTGAGGAAAGTAGACTTGCCGCAGCCGGAAGGGCCGATAAAGGCGGTAATACTCCTTTCGGGGATTTCGATATTTACATTTTTCAGAGCCTGATGGTCGCCGTACCACAGGCACATATCGTTTACAGTAATGACAGACTTCATAAACTTCTCCTTTTTGCAAAGTGCTCCTGCACCGAAGTCGCTGCAAAGTTGATCAGAACAGTCAACACCATCAGGATGGCAGCAATGGCAAAAGCCACACCGAACTCGCCCTGTTCTTTTGCGTATACATAGAGAGCAACGGTCAGCGTTGCACCCGGCGCTGCCAGTCCATCGATCATGCCGCCCGCCGCATGAGCAAAGCCTGCGGTAAAGAGCAGTGCTGCAGACTCACCAAGAATGCGACCGACAGATAAAATACAACCTGTGATGACACCATCCACACAACCGGGAAGGACTACAGTACGGACAACACGCCACTTACCGGCACCCAAACCGAATGCACCTTCACGGTAGGACTGAGGAACGGTTTTCAAACTCTCCTGCGTGGTACGCATAATGGTAGGCAGATTCATAATTACCAGAGTCAGCGCACCTGCCATCAAGCAGGTTCCCATGCTGTTGGAGAACAACAGCATACCCACCAGACCGTAGATAATAGAGGGGATGCCGGAAAGGGTCTCGGCGGCATACTCGATGATGCCAACCACTTTTTTATTGGATGCGTACTCGGTCAGATAGATGGCTGCACCCACGCCCAAAGGAAGGACGATAAGCAAGGTTGCCAGCACAACATAGACCGTATTCAAAATATCAGGCAGGATACCGATGCGCTCAGTCAGGTAGCTGGGTTTGGTTGACAGCAGTTCCCAAGTGATATTGGGTACGCCCTGCCCCAGCACATAGATCAGCAGGAACAGCACCAGAGCGGCAGTCAAGCCAACTGACAACAGCATCAGCGCTTTCATCAGTATTTCAAAGCCGCTTCTCTTCCGGGATAATGATTGATTGTGCATATTTTACTCCTTTTCCCGTTTGAGGAAGAAATTCAGCGTGGCATTGATCAGCATAATAAACAGGAACAATACCAGTGCGATGGAGAACAGTGCCTGTCTCTGCAAACCGCTGGAATAAGCCATCTCGCTGGATACGGCAGTTGTCAGAAAGCGAACGCTCTGAAACAGCGAATCTGGCATGTTCGGCACATTACCTGCTACCATCATTACTGCCATCGCTTCACCGACCGCTCGGCCCACACCCAGTACAACAGCTGCCGCGATACCGCTTTTTGCAGCAGGGACAGAAACCTTGAAATAGGTTTCGATAGGCGTTGCACCAAGCGCAAGCGAAGCATCTTCGTATGCCTTGGGAACCGCATCCAGTGCGGTGATGGACATTTTGATAATGGACGGCAGAATCATGATTGCCAGGACAATGATCGCCGCCAACAAACTCGCGCCATCAGGCACAAGAAATATCTTTCGGATACCCGGAACCAGTACCAGCATACCCACCAGGCCAAAAACCACGGAAGGGATACCGGCAAGCAGGCTCACTGCAGACTGCATCACGGATTTTACTCCGGGGGATGCCAGTTTAGACAGATATACAGCAGTCATAAAGCCAACCGGAACACCAATGAGGATAGCCCCTGCAGTTCCGAAACTACTGGTCAGGATAAAGGGTAAAATACCGTATTTCGGTTCAGATGCCGTGGATGCCCATTCCTTGCCGAACAGGAAGTCCACCAAACCGATCTCACGGATCGCGGGTATACCGGAAATCACCAGATAGATGGTAATCAGCAGAACGCAGCCGACCGTAATCAATCCCAGCAGCAGAAAGATCCCATGGATGACTTTTTCCAACAATTGATTCTTTTTCATAGTCTGTCCCTCATAGCGCATGAGCGACGGCCAGTAGCATGACCGTCGCATCTGCTTCTTTCTTAGTTTCCTTCACTGTAAGCAGGGACAACACCGGCTGCGGAGATGATGTCGCATGCTTCAGCGGAGGTAATGTAGGTGAAGAACTTGAATGCTGCGTCGCTCAGTTCAGTGTCAGTCTTCGTTACCAGCACAAAAGGACGCTGTACCACATAGCTGCCATCCTTGATGGTCTCTTCGGTGGGAGCAATACCGTCTACGGTCACGGCCTTTACGGTATCCTTCACAGAAGCCACGGAAGCATAGCCAATCGCGCCGGGGTTCTGGGCAACAGTAGTGATTACATCTCCGGTGGAAGTCAGCTCCTGACGGTACCGGCAGGCGTCCTCGGTATCGGTAATGGACTCGAAGCCGTCACGGGTTCCGGAACCGGCTTCACGACCGATCAGAACAATCTCGACATCATTTCCGCCAACCTCAGACCAGTTGGTGATTTCCCCTGTGTAGATCCTGGCGATGGTTTCCACGCTCAGGTCAGCGACGGGATTTTCGGGGTTCACGATGATGGCAATGCCGTCATAGGCCAGAACGATGCCGCTCAGACCAGCTTCCTTTTCTTCGGTTTTCAGTTCACGGGAGGACAGGCCAATGTCACAGCGACCTTCCTGAACGGCCTTGATACCGCTGCCGGAGCCGGTAGGATTATACGTAAAGCTGATACCCGTGTCATTCTGGAAAGCCTCACCCAGAGCGCCGATCACTTTTTCCATCGAAGTGGATCCATCCGTAGAAACGGAGCCAGTGGTGTTTGTGCTGCCACAGCCTGCAAGCATGGTCAGAGCCAAAACTGCGGCCATCATCATGGTAATCATTCTTTTCATTTTCAATGTCTCCTTTCAGACAACTGTATTTATCTTTGCTACAGGTATCATTTTAGAGAGCATATGTAAAATCCAAAAGACAACAAATGTGAAATCTGTGTCAAATCATCTCCACTGCAGAAACCATAAGAAAATTGCCAATGCAAGAAACAGGCCGCC
Source organism: Oscillospiraceae bacterium (assembly GCA_017408725.1). The sequence goes on along the minus strand of JAFQUA010000006.1, from coordinate 256 downwards.
AGGGCACTTCAATGCACTGGCGGCTGTCAATTAAGAATAAGTTTTGATAATATTCCGTGCGATCTCCTTTTTGGAACAGCACCGATCCATTGCCTGTTTCTCAATATGGTGATGAGCTTCCTCTTCTGTCATTTTCAGCTGCTCGATCAGAATCCATTTCGCACGGTTCACCTGCCGGATCTCCTCCATTTTTTCTTCAATGGTCATGGCTTTCTTTTCCATCTTTCGCAGACGTTCTCTGGCTGCTGCCATCCAT
>JAFQUA010000036.1 GCA_017408725.1 Oscillospiraceae bacterium | reverse complement strand
GTTGGATGCGACTATGTCAGGCGAAGCATACCCTATTTTTCCTTGTATGCCGCTGCCGCACTGACAACTAACTCACAGACTTAACACATAACCCCCAAAATTCCCCAAATAGAATCTTGCCAATATTTACTTGACACATACGAAATCATCAAAACACGTAGAAATTTGAAAGAATTTATGATATAATGTAATTTACGAAATTATACCCACGCACAAATGCGTTGGAAAGAAGGTGACGTAGTGCTTAAAATTGCTATATGTGACGACGAAAAAGAGTTCCGGGATGCTGCGGAGCGTATGCTGAAACTTTATATGGAAGATAAAGGCGTGTCGTACCAAGTGGACACTTTCGGCGTTCCCTCAGACCTTGTCGATGCAACCGAGGAAGGCACTATATACGACATTTATCTGCTGGATATCTATATGCCCGGTATTACGGGTATGAGTATTGCCACAGAGCTTCGTAGCCGCAGCGTCAAAAGTCCTGTTATTTTCCTAACCTCCTCCACCGATCACGCTCTGGAAGCCTTCGGCGTAGATGCTACCCATTATCTGCTGAAACACTATACGAAGGATAATTTTTATGTGGGTATGGACAAAGCAATGCAGAGCATCACTTCCCACAAAGATGACAGCATTGTTCTGAAAGTGGATAACGAATACCGGAGTATCTCCATATCCAAGATTCTGTACTGCGAGGCGGAAGACAAATATCAGCGATTATATTTGGCAAACGGAGAAAGGTTGCTTGTCCGCATCACCGGCACGGAGCTTTATAAACAGCTTTCGGAGTTTGAGTGTTTTTACCGCTGCGGCAGAGCACATATTGTCAATCTCAACCACATAAGCAAAGTAAGCCAGAATGGTGCGGTATTTAAAGATGGCGTGCAGCTTAGTCTGCCCCGTACGGTGCTGGCAGGCTTGCGAAAAGCGTTCTTTGACTATTTCGATTAGGAGGTGCTTTTAAGTGCAACATATTCTTTTTTTGACACTTACTGTGCTGTCCCATATAGGCGCCTCATTGTTTTTTGCCAAGCCGCGTTTTAATAAAATCAGCACAGCCGCCATCTGGCTGATCTACGGCGTTGTCTTTTTGGTTCTACCGCCGGATATGCCGCCTGTGAACTACTTTATTTCCTTTGCGCTTCACTTAGGTTTGTTTTTTATTACTACCACAGGTCGTACGGTTGAAAAGGGTTTTCTGTTTTTCAGTTACGCCACAACCTACACCTGTTTCAGTACTCTGTTTAACATGTTGGATTATGCCGTCAGCAGTATGGCGGTCAAGATCGTAGTCGCCATTATTCTTATGGCAATTATGCAGATTATTCTGTATCGGTTGTTGTTGCCGTCTTTTAAAAAAGTGGCAATGTATATCCGTGAAGGTTGGGGTAAGTTCTATGGAGTGGTGCTCAGCTTTTGGGCGCTGATCGTTGGACAGTCCTTGTTTACTATGATGCAGCCGATGAGTCGTGAAGAAAGTATTGTATTCTTGCTTACGATGGTTGCTTTCTGCGTTACCTATATTGCCATATTCAACAGCATGAAGAACATCGAAGAGCTATCCCGCGAAAAGCAAAAAACATTGCATACCGAGCTTTTGCAAGCACAGGTGGATGCCCAGGCAAAAGAAGCGGAGCTTGTGCGCCAAAACCGTCACGATATGCGCTTTCATTATCAAGCACTTATGGTGTTGGCAAAGACCGGAGAAAACAATAAGATTATTGATTATTTGAAACTTCAGAGCGAAAGCCTTGAAGCGATGACTACGGGCCGCTTCTGCGAAAACGAGACCATCAATAATGTTTTGAAGGTCTTTTATCAAAAAGCAGAAAGCCAGAACATCACGATGGAAATTCATGCAGCTGCAAAACCGGATATTTCCGTGCCATCGCCTGCTCTGGTGACTGTGGTTGCCAACATTCTGGAAAACGCTCTTCACGGAGCGTTGGAAAGCAAAGCGAAAAGCCCAAGTATTACGGTTTCTATTAAACACAAGTCTGGCCGGTTGGTAATCTCCTGTGAGAATACCTGCGGTGAGTCCTTAAAATTTGAGGAGATGCCGGAATACTTACAAGGTATCGGTGTCCATAGCGTTATCTCCACTGCTGAAAAGCATAATGGCTCTTGCCGCTTTTCAGCATCTGACGGTATGTTTAGCTGTACAGTCATTATGGATGAGTAATTGAATAGCAAGACTGAAAAATCCCTGCCTACGCGGCAGGGATTTTTGTTATTTTGAGGTCAGCTAACAACTTCACGACAAAAAAGGGGTACTTCACGACATTTTTGCGTTTAAGACAGGCGTTTGCTGTATCATTACAGTGTGAAAAAATAACTCCATGGAGGGAAATATTATGAGCAAAAATGATGCACAAATTGTTATCAGCAAGAAGACCCTAATCATCGCTTTGGTCGTTTTGTTGTTGCTGATTGCGGGAGTCGTAACATTGGCACTTGGATGGAACACATGGTTTGGCAGTGGAGCACCACAGGGACCTGTTGTAACGCCTACGGGGGAACTGGATATTGACGAAAATGCTGGTGATTGGAACGGACAGACCTTGCCGGATAAGACCGACGATGCACCCGCTGTGGGCATTAAGATTCCCGGCTATCCTTCCATTACGCTCCCTAAAGACCAAAAAACAGTAAATGTAGCTCTCTTAAATCCCGAAGGCAACCCCTGCTACTTTACATTTGAGATCGTGCTGAAGGAGACCGGCGAGAGCCTGTATAAGTCTAAGCTGGTGCCTCCCGGCAAGGCAATCACAGAGATCACCATGGCAAGAGCACTCTCTGCAGGCCAGTATGAGGCAACCATTAAAATTTCCACCACCTCTTTGGAAGATGGTTCAGCAATGAACGGAGCAAATGTAGAAACTGTTTTGATCGTGAAATAAGGTGAAGTCATGAAAAAAGAGAACCTGAGCAAAAGCGGACAGGAGATCACCCGGGTTACAACCTGCCCATGTTTTGCAGGAAGAAAGAGCCTCCTTGCCATAGAACCCATTTGTTGGTTCTGCAAGTATGCAGGCTTTGACCTGCGCAACGACAAGCTACCCGAAAAGGGAACTTGTTATTACCCGGTGGAACAAGAAGAAAGAAAGGAGTGAAAAGGATGAAACGATTGATCGCGATGCTGCTGGTACTGTGCAGTATCGTTTTGTTGATCCCGGCGCAGGTGTTTGCTGTGGATACGCAAACAGACCCGCAGCAGGAGCAGCAGACCGCGGAAAGTTACGCAATTACATACATTAAGAATATGCGCCCCGAGGAAGGCGGTTTTGTAGCTGGCAGTACCGTTCCGGAAACCTTTACTCCCGGAACACAAACCACGCTTCCCGGCAAGGCAGATATCGTGCGTTATGGCTATGTGTTTGCAGGCTGGTATGACAACGAGGAACTGACCGACGATCCCATAACCATAATTGGCGAGGAAGTAGCTGGGGATGTGGTGCTCTACGCCAAGTGGGACAAGATGTTCTACTATATTACCATCCCTGAATCGGTTGTGATGACGGACGATAACTTCTCCGTAGGGATGACATGTGAAGGCTTCTATACCGGCGATCATGTGAATGTTGCCGTGGAGTCGGAAAACAATTGGGTGCTGAAAAACGGAAACCACGAGATTCCTTACAAACTATCCACACAGGCTGAGAGTGACAAACTGGAAAGCGGCGATGAGATTGCTGTGTTTACCCAGTCCGGCGCTCAGACGCTGTATTACGATCTGGAGGAAGAAGGCAAATATGCCGGTGAATATACCGACAAGCTGACCTTCCGTACCAGGTTTGTAGGTGCGGAGCATACCTTGAGTTTTGTCACAAATGGTGGCAGCCAGGTGGAAGCACTCCACCTGCGTGCAGGCTCAAAGATGACAGGTCTGCCCGTGCCTGAAAAGGACGACTATGTATTTATTGCATGGTGCTATGATGAAGCGCTGACCCACATGGTCGATAGCGAGGATGTGCTGCTTAGCGACTTCACTCTGTATGCCAAATATCAAAAAGTTGGTGAGCTGGAGCAGACCGAAGCAGATGTGGTTGCCAGCGCATTGGATCAGAGCGAAGACTTTTCTGTTACCATTACAACGCTGCAGCCGATGGATGCAGCTACTGTCAAGAGCCTGATTACTGCCAAAAATCTGAACGAGGTGGAAAGCACTGATTTTATCACTGTCACCGGCAGTGGAACCAGCTTTACTGTTTCCGGCACAGGCGGCTTTGAACCCGGTGCATCTTATAAGCTGACACTGAATGACAACCGGCTGAATTTTGCCGGACAGGACGCTTCCGTTCGTGAGTACAGTTTTACGATCTATAAGGAAGAAGTCCAGAATGTAACGGTTGATGATGATATGCAGTATTTGCCCATTACTGACATCAGTAACCTTACTGTAAACGGAAAGCCGGCATCCGAACTGTCTATCAGTGTGATCACAGTGGGCCCGGACGGTGCTAAAACCGAAGAAGGCAAATATACCGTTGGTACGTTCACCTGCACCGCCAAGACCTTTAAGGTCGGCGATATGGTTGGTGTATACGAAGGCCAGCTGAATTTGGATGCCATTGCGGTGGATGACAGTATTTCTTATATTGAGATCACTGCTGTAAATGGCAACGACTATACATACCGTGGCGCAAGCGCTACCGATGTGCTGTTTACTCCCGATGTGCTGCCGATCCCGGAAAGCGCTGATACGGATGGGGACGCAGCCAATAATTCCATTACTGTTCCTGCAACTGTGGTGGACTATTCCGATGAGGCTTACGCCCAAATGAATTTGGACGAGAATACCGAGATCGAACCCGGCGACTTTGTTGCCCTTTACACCGGAAGTCTGGCCGACGGACAGATCAGCAAATACGGCAAGATCACTGCGGTATCCCATTTGGGTGATGTATATGTGATCGCTTACCAGATTGTTTCCGTTGAGGAAATGCTGGCAACCATGGACACCTACACCTCCCAAGATGTGGATGGTGAAGATCTGGTTTCTGAGGAAGAGAAGGCTGCGCTGGAAGAATCCATTGAACAGCAGGCCATTGAAAGCGGCTTTGCTGAGGAGGCTGCCTATTATTTGGCAGCAGCAGCAATTTCTACCGATGACTTTGCACAGATGGCAGGCAGACCGATCTCTATGGAGGATGTGGATTTTTCCGCACTGCCTATGATGGCAAGCACCATGGCACTGAATGATGCAGCAATGCCTGCCGACGAAGGCAAGGTCAGCGTGGAAGATCTGGAGGTCAAAGCCAGAATCATGACAGATCTGCAGCATTTTGAGGACCTTAAGGGTGTTCGGCTGGTGCTGGAGGTTAGTCTGAAGATCAACGTAAAGACCAGTGAAAACGGCAAACTGGAGATCACCTTGACGGGCCAGTTTGAGCAGGAAAACCGCATCACCATCAACGTGGACGGCGAAGCCGTATGGGAGTGGGCGGGAATCATTCCCTACATCGCTGACTATAAGGTGAGCGCATCCACCGATATGTACAACTTCTCCGGCATCGGCATCGATGTTTCCGTGCTGTCCAAGGAGGACGAGGAGACTGAGAAGGAATGGGAGGATGTTGAAAAGTTCGGCAAGAAGATCAAGGAAATGCTGGAAAAGGGCAAGGAGCCCTTGGGTGACTACATCCTCAGTGAAGACGACGCCAGTGATTCCGTTGCCAAGACCCTGGGTGAAAAGTATGCGGCCATGCTGGAGCAGGAATCCGATTGGGTCACCCTGTTTGAAAAGGAAATCTACGAGCAGAAGTTCCGCGTGGTTTATGTGATCGAGATCAGCGTCGGCGCAAATTTCGTTGTGGGTGCCAATCTGAATCTGTTCCTGGGCGCAGACTTCTGGTATGAGAACGCCAAGCGCTATACCTTCTCCCTGCAAATCAAGGGTATGGATGTCACCAGCGACACCATTACCCTGGTACCGGAGCATTATGAGCTGAGTCTGTGTGCCATGGGTACCATGGGCTTGCGTGCCGGCATTCAGTTAGAACTGAAGGTAGGCTTGATCGCTACAGAGCTGGCAAGCGTCGGTCTGAGTGTAGATGTAGGCGCATACCTAAGGGTTTGGGGCTACTTATATTACAGACATCAGTACACTGACGGCCTGGGAAGAGAAACGGAATTCTCCGGAGCGATGTACCTGGAATTCGGTATCTATCTGGAGATCGCTTTTGAGGCCCAGGTGCTGGTGGGTACATTCTCCTATAACCCCACACTGTATGAGAAAGAATGGGGACTTCTGTCTGCAGGTGCTATCAACAACTATGTAGATTTCACCTACGCCCAACATGAACTGGAACCGGTGAAACTAAAACGGCAGAATAAAACCATCGCACTGCCCGACGAGATATTCACCATGTACTATATGGACATGAAGGAAGGCCTGAATGACGGCGAGTACTTCATAGACAATTGCAATATAGGCGAAAAATTCACCATCGAGATCACCAACGATGCATTTACCTTTGATCCCGAGACGAAGAAGATTACCGTCACGCCAAAGAATGGCAGCGAGGAAGAAAACGGTGAAATGATCATCACCTATATCGCAGATCCGCTGACCTTTACGGTAGAGCCTATGCAGCGCAAGTTACAGCTGCACTGGGACTGCTACAGAGACGGCTACTACATTGCCTTTGATTCCACCGGAGGCAGTATGGTAGGCACCATCTCCGGCGGCTATAAGGACGAAATTGAAAAGCCTGCCGATCCTGTTCGCCAGGGCTACACCTTTGCCGGCTGGTATAAGGATGCTGATCTGACCGAAAGCTATGAGATCCCCCAGACCCAGCCTGCTGAGGATATTCAGCTGTATGCAAAGTGGACCCCGGCGATGAACACCTACAAGGTGGAGCATTACACCCAGGATCTGTCCGGCGCAAGCTATACCCTTGCCGCAACAGATACGCTGGAGGGCATGACAGAAGCAACTGTGACCGGCCCCGTCCGTGACATTGCAGGCTTCACCGCTCCCAGCCAGCAGAGCATCGTCGTCACCGCTGATGGCAATGCTACCATCCGTTACTACTACACAAGAAACACCTACACCATTACCTTCCAGCCCGATAACGGCAAGGAAGCCATCCAAAAGGATTACCTGTACGGCGCACCGGTTACCGGTCCTGCGGTGAGCAAGCAGGGTTACGACTTCCAGTATTGGATGGGACTGCCTGCTACCATGCCTGCGGAAAACCGTTCCTACACCGCAAAGTGGGCAGAAGCAGACAACATTCCTTACCGCATCGAGCATTACCTGCAGGATGCAGACGACGATCTGTACCAGCTGGGTCTGATCGAGATCGGTTACGGCAAGACCAATTCTGCTGTTACGGCTACTGAGCACGACTTTGCCCACTATGCACTCAGCGGCACATTGCCGGAAGGTGTGATCGAAGCCGACGGATCGCTGATCCTGAAGGTCTATTATGACCGCGCCCATTATAACCTGCACTTCGTTACCGGCCAAGGTACACCCTGCGCATCTGCCGAGTATCGTCACGGTGCTACTGTACCTACGCCCTCTACGACTATGGTCGGTTACGGCTTCGCCGGCTGGTATCTGGACGAAACATTGACCACCCCCTTTGACGGCGTAATGCCCACCCAGGATACTACCCTCTACGCCAAGTGGGAAGCCGGCATGGTCAACTACACGGTCAACCACTACCAGCAGGATATTCTGGACGATGAGTATACCCTTTACAAGGTAGAGCACCTAACTGCCGAGGCTGACTCTCAGCTGACTGCAGCGCTTCTGCCGGATTACACCGGCTTCACTGCACCCCAGCTTCAGACGGTTTCCATTGCAGCCGACGGCTCTACCGTTGTGGATTACTACTACTCCCGTAACAGCTATACTGTGCAGTTTGTGGATGCTAAGTCGGGTACCGACACTTCCGTTACCGGCCGTTACGGTGCTGCCATTACACCGCCCGCACCCAGCCGCACAGGCTATACCTTTGAAGGCTGGTTTGAGGATGCGGCCTGCACCGTACCTTTCGAGAATACGATCCGCAAAGACATTACCCTGACTGCCAAGTGGACAGAAAACAGTTACACCATCTACTTCTTTGCCGACAGCGATGCCACCACCGGCACCGGTCCTGCAAAGCAGACCGTTCTGTTCAGTGAGCATACCTTTATGCCGGAGAACACCTTCGTAAAGACCGGATATACCTTCCTGGGCTGGCACTATGACAAGACAGCCACCGAGCCGCTGTATGTGCCCGGTAAGGAGGTATGGATGCTCAACGGTAAGCAAGATGGCGTGGCAATTTACTACCCCATCTGGAAAGCCAACACTTACACCGTCACTTATGCCATCGACGGCGCCAATGCCACCGGTACAGCACCGGCCTCCAGCACAGTTACCTACGATGTCAATTACACCATGGCAGCCAACACCTTCACAAGACCCGGCTATACCTTCCTGGGCTGGTCCACAGCCAAGGACGGCACAGTGGACTACACCGCCGGCACACCTGTAAAGAATCTGACGGCAACCGATGGCGGCAGCGTTACCTTCTATCCCATTTGGAAGGCCAACACCTACACCATCAAATTCCAGCTTTACGGCACCAATGCAGGCGGCACCACCGCTTCCATGACTATGACCTATGATAATGCAGCGAACCTGACTGCCAACGGCTTTACCAAGACCGGCTACACCTTCGTCGGCTGGTCCACTACCGCAGGCGGCAGCAAGGTGTACACAAATGCGCAGAGCGTCAGCAACCTGACCACCACAAGCGGCGGAACTGTTACCCTGTACCCCGTCTGGCAGGCAAATACCTACACGGTCAGCTACAATGCCAATGGCGGCAGCGGCTCTATGGCTGCTACCACCCATACTTATGATCAGGCGGCTAACCTGAGAGCAAATGCCTTCAGCCGCAGCGGTGGCTACATCTTCTGGGGCTGGAGCACCAATCCCAGCGCATCCGATCCCAGTTACCTGAACAGCGCTTCTGTAACCAACCTTGCCGCTAGCGGCAATGTGACACTATACGCCATCTGGCTGGATACCACCTATACCTACTCCAATTCCGGCGTGGTTGCAACTGTGAATGACGACGACACCACCAAACTGATCTACAATATGAGCGATCAGGTGAGAGTGGATAAGCTGAAGGCAATGGGCTTGACCAAAGCCAAGGTTACCTGGTCCTTCACCATCAACGAACTCAACGATGGCTATCAGGATGTGAATCTGAGTGTCTGCTCCAATGCAAACCACAGTGTAACGAATCTTTGGGTAGAAACGCTCAATACCGGCGGTGTCGGCAAGGACTCGGCAGCTTACAGCGTTGTTTACTATCCCACCATCGACCAGGCGTCCCACCATGTACACATTGAAATGAAGGGCAGTGGTAGCTTGGAGGATGATTTCGAGTGCAAGAATGTGATCATTCAGGTGGAATTCTATTAAAACTTTGCAAAACAAAGCTCCCCTCCGGGAGGAGGGGAGCACCCCGCAAAATAAAACATAAGTAAGGAGGATGATGCTATGAAGCGATTGACAGCACTTGTGTTCGTGCTTGCGTTACTGTGCCCCTTAGGCATTACGGCAGCGGCAACCGATGGCGGCGATACCACCATGAGCTATACCGTAAATGCCAACTATACAGTGACCATACCGGCAACCGTGTCCGGCAATAGCGCATCATTGTCTATCGATGCCGCCCCTGTTCTGGAGGAAGGCCAAAAGGTGGTCATCTCCATTGCAGACTCGGCAAACTATTATAATGGCTTCCGTCTGAAATTAAAGGGTGCAGATGCCTATGTGGGCTACACCATTTCTGACGGTGCCAACACACTGGCTATGGGCTCCGTTGTTTTGGAGCAGCCTGCCGCCGCAGAGCAGGCTGCAACGGTCAACCTGACCTTTACTCCGGAAAAAGCCGCCTATGCCGGTGATTACAGCGATACCCTGACCTTTACCATTGCCGTGGCAGACACGGCTACGCAGTAAGGAGGGGCAGCTATGAAGAAACTGATATCCTTCCTGCTGGCAGCAGTTATGCTGATAAGCCTGCTGCCCACTGCGGCGCTTGCTGAAGAGGAAGAAGCTGCTACCTACAGCATTTTTGATATGGATATCCCCTTTGAGAACATGGTGGATTGCTACCGTACTACCTCTACCACCATCGGCTACATGCAACAGCTCAACGACTTCGATTATGTTTATTCCGGAATCCACAGTGAGCAGATCAATGCGCTGGTTCCCGATGTAGTGAACAATCCAGATAACTACTATTATCGGTTTAGCAAAGGTTCAGACGGCGTATCCATCGTGCTGACCTTGTATAAGTACAGCGATTCAAACTATTCCTTTGTGCTTTCTGATGACGGCGCGATCCAGACCTATGGCGAAGCTTGCTTTATCTATGTTGCCAAAAATGGATATTACGGCACTTTCGTTTCTTTTCGGGATAAGGAATACCACATGTGCAGCAGCCATAGCTCTCACACAGTGAATTATCCCCACGATGACGAATCTTCGCTGGACTCCACCCGCAGAAGCTGCATCCTGTGCGGCTGCGGTGAAACCTTTATCATCGAAGGCTACAACCCCACCATCGCCCAACTGGAAGCCCTTCCGCTGGCGGATGGTATGCTGCAGGTGGACCACGAGCACCGCTACGGCTCCTCCGGCAAATGCCCCTGCGGTAAGATTCGCTTTGCTGCTGAGGTCGATACCAGCGAGGCGGGTACCTACGAAGATGCAAAAGTGGAAGGCCTGGACGCAGTGTTGGAAGATCATTTCCCCGGGGAAGAGGACACCGTTGAAGTGTTCCTGCAGATAAAGGAAGAAACGGAAAACGAAGCCGAAACGCAGGCCATTACTCAGGCTGCTGACGGACAGCAGTTGGACTTTTTGGATCTGTCCCTGATTAAGATTTTTAACGGCGGTGAGCCACAGGACATCGGTTCGGATAATAACCGGCTTCTGGCGGTTACCCTTCCTTATTCCTCTTGGGGAAAGCGTGTGGAGGCGGTTTACCGCTACCATGATGGCAATGTAGATATGCTGACCACGATCCCCAATTCCGACGGAGAATATTTTGTCGCGACCAAGGAAACGGTTACCGTGTATGCTAAAAAGTTCTCCACCTACGCCATCGGCTATATGGAAATTGAAGAGAGTCTGCAAAGTGTAACCTATGAGTACTCCGTTGCGCCTACCTACACCGTCACCATCCCCTCAGAGGTGAAACTGGGCCAGACATACACCGTCGCAGCAAACAATGTAGTGCTCGACTATGGTAAGTATGTGCGGGTGCTCTTGTGCAACACCAGCGATGATCAGGGCGCTTTTGCCCTTCAAAACAGCTTTGGCGATAAGATTGGTTATGATGTTACGGTGGACGGCGATGCCGTGGAGCTGGGCCAAACACTGTTGGAGGTACACCCCGGCACCAGCGCCGATGGCAGCGTGGAGCTGACCTTCTCGCAGCCTACAGGTGTGCAGTATTCCGGCAGTTATACAGGAACAGTCACCTTCGCCATCCTGCTGGAAGCCGAAGAAGACGCACATTAAGGAGGAATGGACAATGAAAAAAATAGTATCCTTACTCCTTGCCGTTGCACTGCTGCTGAGCGTGCCTACGGCCGTCTTCGCTGCGGAAGAAACCCAGACAATCACCATTGAAATGAAAGATTCTTACGGTGACGGTTGGGATAATTTCAAACTCAAAGTATGTCTGGTAAATGCCGATGAGACCGAGAAGATTTTAGGGCAGGATATCACATTCAGTAGTGGCAGTGCGAATACTTACAGCGTGACTGTGGCAAAGGATGCCCGAGTGCGAATCTATTGCCAGAATGTGGGTAGTTATTCCAGCGAGCATTCCTTCGTTGTGAAGCGGGAAGGCATTACGATATTTAGCCACGAAATGAGTGACACCCCGACAAGCGGTCAACTTTTTGTGACCAGCGATCCGATCGATGTCCAAGGCTCTGTCATAACCCATGATATTGACCCCACCTATACCGTGACCATCCCTGCCACTGTGACCTTGGGCGAAACAGCCAGCATTTCGGCAGAAAATGTAGTGCTTGCCCATGGCGAGTATGTGGAGGTGACCCTCTCGGCAACCAGCGGTGAGAATAACGCCTTCACTCTGAAAAATGAAGCCGGTGATGTAATCACCTACGCAGTCACCGCCGGCGGCACGCTGGTATCGCTGGGTGATAGTGTGCTGGCGGTTTACCCCGGTGCAAACCCCAGCGGCAGCACAGAGCTCGCTTTTGCGCTGCCCCAGGATCTGAAATACCCCGGCAATTACACTGGCACCGTTACCTTTACCATTGCGGTGAACACCGCTGAACAAACGCAATAAGGAGGACGGCTTATGAAAAAACTTTTATCAATGCTTTTCGCCATCGTACTGATGGCAACCCTGGCAGTCCCGGTTTTCGCTATGCAGATATTCATTGAAATAAATGTAGCAACGGGGACTGAGATGATCACCTTGGAAGTAGAGCCTACCGATCGAATTGAAGATATCAAGGTGATGATTTATGATAAAAAAGGCATCCTGCCGGCCAACCAAAAATTAATCTTTGCAGACAAGCAGTTGGAAGACGGAAACACACTTCAGGATTATTCAATTCAAAAGGATTCTACTCTGCGTTTGGTTGTTTCAAGCAGCCGCATGGTAACGGTAGAATATAACGTTGACCCCACCTACACCGTTACCATTCCTGCGACGGTTTCACTTGGCGAAACTGCCACCATTAAGGCAGAAAATGTCGTTGTGACAAAGGGCAAGCAGGTAGAGGTTGCCCTCACAAATGCCAATGACTTCAAGGTAGCTACCCCCGAAGGCGCAGAGCTGGCCTACACCGTCAAAAACGGTGAAGCAGAGGTTGCCGAAGGCGATACCGTTCTGGCAGTCAACCCCGCTGACGGCACCACCGGCGAAATTACCCTTACCTTTGTAGCACCCACCACAATTCAGTACGCAGGTAAATACGAAGGCACTGTCACCTTCACCGTTGCGGTAAAGGATGTGCCTGTAACGATCATCAGCTTTACCATTGATGGTGACCCCTATCAGGCAGAAGAAGGCATGACTTGGGCAGAATGGGTAGTGAGTGACTACAACACAACCGGTTTTACTAACGAAGACAGTCTGATTGTTTATAACAACCAATACGTTTATCATTCGTCGGGCAAGTGTTATTCTAATCATACGATCTCTGCTGGTGTAGAATACAATCTTGGCAATTTACAAAGCTGATTGTTTATAAAGGAGAATAAAACATGAAAAAGTTATTTGCACTTATTTTAACCGTTGCGATGCTCGCAACCATGTCCGTCACCGCTTTTGCGGCAGAGATTGACCAGGACACCGCCGCTCCCAAGGACGGTACCACCAGTGTCTATTTTGAGGTAGATCCCACCTATACCGTCACCATTCCCGCTACCGTAGAGCTGCAGAAGGAGGTTGACGGCAACACCGTTACCTACGAAAACGACTACACCATCGGCGCAAATGCCGGTGTAAGGCTTAAGAAGGGTGAATATATCGAGGTCACCGTTGCAAGCGATTTCGAAATGACCACTACCGAGGGTGCTACCCTTGCTTACACCATCACCGCAGAGGATGCTGCCGTTGCCAACAATGGCGTTGTTGCAGAATTTGCTACCGACAAAGCCGAGCAGACTGCCACCATTCACATTGCGGCAAATGACCCCGATTTTGCCGGTGAATATACAGACACTGTTACCTTTACGCTTACAGTAAAGACCAACTAATTTGTGGAGGGAAAAACAATGAAAAAATTATTTGCTATTGTTCTGACTTTTGCTCTTTTAATGAGCCTGTCTGTAACCGCTTTTGCGGCGAACACTACCGGCGGTGAGGCAGATATCACCACCAGCATCGCACCTACCTACACCGTGACCATTCCTGCTGATGTGAATGTTCAGTTCAACGCTACCGAGACCGCTTTCGGCGCTATCGAAGTAGAAGCTGCTCAGATCCACCCCGACAAGTGCATCAAGGTGGAACTGACCTCCGACGGCAAGCTGGAAAACAGCATTGATGCTACCAAGGTCATTCCTTACGCCATCAAGGACAGCACCGGTGCTGCATTTACTTCTGCTACTTATCTGACAGAGGGCGACAAGACCGAGCTTTCCATCCACATCACCGCTGACGATTGGAACGCCGCTTACGCAGGCGAGTATTCCGATACCGTTACCTTTACTGTTTCCTACGAAGATAAATAAGGAGGCGGTACTATGAAGAGATTAACAGCTCTGCTGTTATGCTTCTTACTGCTATGTACGTGTAGTGTGACCGCCTTTGCCGCAGAGCCGGAAGCCGAGGAAACAAACACCGTAATCTCCGTTACCGTTCCCGACAGCCACAAGATCACCGTTACGGCAGAAAATGCCAAGGTGTTTTATGAGGGTGTCATCGGTCAGGAATTTACGGTAGAAAGACTCAGCACACCGAGGCTTTTGATCCGAGCCGAAAGCGGAAAGGTCATTAAGACGGTTATGCTGAACGGTGAGGACGTGACCGCAGAGCTTCACGGCGGCTATCTTGACCTTGCGCCCGTTTATGAGGATAAGGTGCTTACTGTCACAACCGAGGATGAGCCTGCCGCACCCAAGGATACCTACACCGTAAAGGGCAAAGTTACGCTGAACGGTCAGCCTCTCAGCGAGGTGGACTTGGAACTGCGTTCCACCTTAAAGACCACCAAGACCGACAAGAACGGCAACTTTGTCTTTGCCGACGTCGAGCCGGGCGAACACTCGCTGACGGCACTGGATGATGGCAAGGTCATTGGCTATCTGTCCTTTGAACTGAAAAAGGACAACAAAGCCGATGTGGCATTGTTGGAAGACGGCACCTACACCGTGTCCATTGACCAAAATGGCGCAGGTGTGGAACTGCATTTGGTGCTGAACGAAGAAAAGGGCACGCTTGCCCCCACAGAGGCCGTGACCGTACAGAAGCCGTCCACACCCCAAACGGGAGATAACACAAACCTCTCTTGGTGGTGGCTCCTGCTGATACTCAGCGCCACCTGCATAGTAGCTTTAGAAACCTACCGCAGAAAGAAAACAGTAAAATAAAGACCATTATATCAATATGGGCGGTGACGGAAAGGAATCCGCCACCGCCCGTTTTTTCACGAAGAATTTTCATTATCTTTGTAACACGATATAACAAAGCACGTCCAGCAGTAAAGCCGGACGTGCTTTTACGTTGTTTTGTAGACAGATGCCCGGCCCTTGACTTTTTAGAAAAATTGATTAAATTACTAAAAAACCGTGATAGAACTGCCTGCCAAGCTACAGCTTGTAGGAATTGATTTGCATGTTCAGGCAGTGTCTTTGCTGGAAGGGCAGAAACGGCCCGTGTCCGATGTCGAGTTAATTGCCTTAGCTGATATCTTGAATTTGTCTGTTGATTGGTTGCTGGGAAGAGAGTAAAAGTTAACCGCCTGCAGGCTTATGCTTACAGGCAATTTTTTTCTTCAAGAAATGTACACAATGGACGTATTAGCACGAGAATTTACAAATAGTTCTTACTTTTAGCGGAAATATATGGTAAGATATTAATAACAAAGATTACATAGGTCTTGGTCTGCTGCGGGTATTGTGGAGAGTCAGGGTACTGTGAGCAATTCTCTTTGTTTGCGCTTATGTCTGCCAGAACCATTTATGCGGCCGGTGCGTGATCTGGAGTCACAGGCATATGGGTTTGAAACGTTTCTGGATTTGCTTAGTCAAATCAGACGTGTTTATAGTGTGAGACCGCCATAGTTTCCGAACTTATGGTTGCCATTCCGGAAGGTGGTGGCAACCGCCTTTTGTACTACCCACAGGAGAAAGTCAATCTGCCCGGTCGAAAAGATCGTCAACGTCCTCTGACCTCCCTAGGGATGCTATTCCCTTTTTGAGGTACAAAAACTTCTTCACTACATGTTTATTAGTCTTGCGTTGGCAAGACATAGGTTGCAAGCTCGAAGGTTGCCACGTTGATAGATGAAGGCAATCGTCTTCTGCACTATTTGCAGGAGTAGGCAAATCTATCCGGTCGAGATGATCGTTAACTTGCCAATGCTTATGGTTGCCGCGCTGGTAGATGACGGTAACCACTTCTGCACTATTTGCGGGAGAAAGCCCAGTCTACCCGGTCGAAATGATCGTTAACGCCGCTGAGTCCTCCTGGGGGTAGTATGCCCTTTAGGATGGATGATAGAGTTTTCTTGTTTATACACTATCAAGATCCTCTAATTATTTCCACGCCTTCTACCCACTATGGGATAACTATACCCATTCGTTTTTGTTAAAGTTTACTTTGTTTTGCGCGAGCAATCTGCAGTGTACGAATGTTTTATGCCTGCTACCACTATGCTTATTGCAGGATTGTTTGACCGCCGATTATGCTTGCGCAGCACAACATTTCAATGCAGTTGTTAACGACTGTAATAATGGAATATCTTGGATGCGCAAGCATCATACAGTAAGAGTACAGCCATTTTTGACTGTACTCTTTTTGTATCTATATGACAGCAAAGGTGATGGGCTTTGCGCGTCGGAGGTGGATAGTACGACTATTCACATTGACGCATTTTCACGAAGGAGGTGGTTGCTTATGGTATTTGACCTGAATTCAAATATCCACCAAGCAGTCCGAATACAAACCACACGGACCACCTCCGGCCCGCAGGGTTCTATCACGGAATAAACAGTCGAGGATTTTGCCTTGGGTAAGATTCAGCCCAAGCAAAGCCCAGACAATATTATTGACTTCGCCAACAAGGTAAAAGAGTATCTTGATGCCAAGGGTCGTAATGCTTCTTGGCTTGCACTAAACTCTCGTTTATCAAAGACAACTATTACAAGATTGCTTAATAACACTGACCACCGTGGCAATTCCTATCACCCTGATAGAGAAACTGTTGTTGCCATCTGCCTTGCTCTTAGAATACCCAGAGAAAAACGCTGGGAATTATTTAACCTTGCCTTCCCTGAAAACGCCATTATTAACGAGGCTATGGATGTTGGATATTCTGTCGATGATGTTAATATCCAATTGGAGAAAAAAGGTTTACGACCATTAACCAAGCCGTAACAAATTGCAGCACTTGCCTAAAAACAAGTGCTGCAAACTTTTATCAAAACCGTTTCGCATGCGAAACTTCCGGAGCCAATTTGTGGTTTATAATGACGTCAGCAAGGAACCTTGTAACCCGCGGAAGCACGTGGCCAAGTGCGGATGCAAATCTATTTTTTAGGAGAGTGGTTCTATGTTGAACATCCGTGATCTTCGGATCGACCCGGCCAGCTTGGGCCGTAAAATGTTGCTGGTCGATGTGATGCCCGCCTACGAGTATAAGGACGGAAAGCGCACTGAGACCGTGTCCGGCTACCGCTATGTGGTATGCCTGGCAGAACATCGCCTGGAAAAGCTGAGTGTGCGCATCGACGGACCTCAGCAAATGGAAAAGCCGGAGGATTTTGTGGATGTGGAGTTTACCGACCTGGTCGTCACCGGCTATGAGTCTCAGGGCAAGCTTCAATTCACCGCAAAAGCCAGCGGCATCTTCCCCGTGGATTAATTCCACCTGTTCGTTGTGGACAATCCCGCGGGGCGGCTGGGGGGTAATATTTTTCCCTAAAGAAAAATATCCCCCGCCGTAACGCGGGAGAAGTCCCCGCTCGCATAGGTTAGTATTACCTATGCGAGCGAAGTAGCAGTAGCACAAAGGAGGATTTGCCTATGCACGAAAACCAAATCCAGTCACGCAAGTGGC
>JAFQUA010000035.1 GCA_017408725.1 Oscillospiraceae bacterium | reverse complement strand
CGAGTCTGGACACCGGAGCAAAAAGCAGAAATTGTCCATAAGCATCTGGATGAACATATTTCTGTTAGGACACTGGAAAAGCAGTACAATGCAGATCGCAGCATGATTTGCCACTGGGTAAAGAAATATATCGCAGAGGGAGAATCTTCCTTTATCCATAAAGGGCATCCGGGAAACAAGTTTGCGGCATTGCATGTCAGTAAAAATCTTTCTGAGTTAGAAAGACTGCGTCTTATGGTAGCCAAGCTAGAGATTGAAAACGAACGGTTAAAAAAAGGATACCAAGTGAAAGGAGCTGGTGCAAACAAGGAATACGTTACAATACAAGGCAAGAATACGAGATCATAGAGAAATTAAGAGGGAAATATCCGGTTCGTTTTCTCTGCAAAATCATGTCAGTTAATCCGTCTGGTTATTACAAATGGAGAAAGCGAAAGGACATACCTAACAGATATGAGCAAGACAGGATTTTGCTCACAAAGCTATTATCAGAACAACATAAAAAGCACCCTTCTCACGGATACCATATGCTTGCAAAGGCTGTATTCGAGGCTACCGGCTGGGTGTTTTCACATAATCTGGCACATAAATGTTGTAAATATGCTGGAATTCATTCTAAGGCAAGGAAATACACCTATAAGAAGGCAGGAGAAGAACACGTAAAGTTTCCAAATGAAGTAGATGGAAACTGGAACGCAACCCGTCCAATTGAAATTGTCGTATCCGACATGACGATATTCAAGAATAATGGACGAAGTTGGGAATGGACGCTCCTCGTAGATACGTTCAACAATGAGATTCTTGCCCATCAAGCGACACCGATTACTGGCAGCAGCAAACCTTACTACTATTGTTTGGAAGTATTGAAAGATCTTGTAGACAAGAAAAATGAGGAGCAGACACCCCAGGTAGTCTTGCACACCGACCAGGGTTCTGTCTACTCCTCACAAGCCTTCCGACAGGCTCACGAACATTATAACATAAAACGCTCCATGTCGCGAGTAGGAACTCCAACAGATAATGCAATAATTGAAGCAATAAACGGCTGGATCAAGGAAGAACTAGTCCTTGACTTCGGTTTGGCGACCGCCAAAGACGTTCCGAAGCTCCTGAACGAGTATGTTCATTACTATAATTACGAGCGACCTGCGGCCGCTCTGGGCTATAAAAGCCCAGTTCAGTACAAGACCGAACTGGGCTTCTAAAACTATGGTGTTTTTAGTGTCTACTTTTCCTTGACAGCTGCATTGGGAATGTGTTTTATATTATACAGCATTTCCATGGCTTCGCGCAATGGTTTTTGCGAGCATATTTCCTTTTAGAGGAATTGAAAGTTTGGTATAGTCAAAAAGAAAAATATAGTGTATAGTTATATTAGAAGATTTGTGAGGAGGTGTCAGGATGCGCATCCAATTTATTGGCGCGGCTCACGAGGTGACCGGCAGCTGTACATTGCTGCAGGTATGCGGAAAGTATTACTTGGTGGACTGCGGTATGGAGCAGGGCAGGGATGTTTTTCAAAACATAGACCTGCCGGTAGCGCCGGGGATGATAGAAGCGGTCTTTTTGACCCACGCCCATATCGATCATTCCGGGATGCTGCCCAAGTTGTATAAGGACGGTTTCCGGGGGTTGATCTACACCACCGAGGCGACGGCCGATCTTTGCCGAATCATGCTGATGGACTCAGCCCACATTCAGGAGTCGGAAGCCAAATGGCAGGCAAGACGGGCGGCCCGGTCCGGAGATCCGGCGCCGGAGCCTGCGTATACCACCTTGGATGCCCAAGGAACCCTTCGTCTGTTCCGCCCCTGCGCCTACGGTCAGCGGCTTACTGTGGGGGAGGGCGTGGAGCTTCAGCTGACGGATGTGGGGCATATGCTTGGCTCTGCTGCTGTGGAGCTGTGGTTGACGGAACAAGGTCAGACCCGGAAAATTGTATTCAGCGGAGATGTGGGCAATACAGACCGGCCGCTTTTGCGGGACCCTCAATTTGTAGAAAGCACAGACTATCTGGTGGTGGAATCCACCTACGGAAACCGGAATCATGCCCTTCGCCGCCGGGAGGACACGGCGCGGCAGTTGGCGGATATCATTCAGGAAACTTTGGATCGTGGCGGCAATCTGGTGATCCCGTCCTTTGCGGTGGGAAGAACCCAGGAAATGCTCTATTTGATCCGGGAGATCAAGGAAAAGGGTCTGGTAACAGGGCATCCGGGATTTCCGGTGTATGTGGATAGCCCTCTGGCGGTGGAAGCCACGGGCATTTACTTACAGTGTGACCCCAGCTATTTGGACGAGGAGACCAGAGAAGTGGTCCGGCGGGGTGTAAACCCCATTTGGTTTGACGGTATCCGCCTGTCAGTAACAGCAGAAGAGTCCAGAAACATCAATACGGATATGGAGCCTAAGGTGATCCTTTCTGCCAGCGGTATGTGTGAAGCAGGCCGGGTTCGTCACCATTTGAAATATAATTTGTGGCGGCAGGAAAGTTCGGTTCTGTTTGTGGGTTACCAGGCAGAGGGTTCTCTTGGCAGGCTTTTGCAGGATGGCGCAAAAGAGGTTAAGATTTTTGGGGAAAGG
>JAFQUA010000034.1 GCA_017408725.1 Oscillospiraceae bacterium | reverse complement strand
AGAAACCCGAGCCCTTGGTAACGCCTGAACTGAAAGATCCGTTTCCCCAGGAGGATGAACAGCTTCCTCCTGAGCGAAAGGGTCTCAAAAAGTTGTTGTTCGGCGAAGAAAAGCCGGATGTCAATGAATTGGAAGCCGGTTCTACCACTGTTCTGGATATTTTGTCCCCTACATCGGTGGACACCAAAAGCCGTGACTACATCGTAGTGGACGGCGTTTTTCATGCTTACCTCTATGTGACCGGTTACGGTTATTCCACCACAGTGGGTAACGGCTGGCTCTCTCCTCTGGTTGAAGCCGGTGAGGGTATCAGCCTGAACTTTGTGCTGAAGCGCCAACCCAAGGATAAGACCTTGTCCAAGATCGCCAAGACCACCATGATCAACCGCAGCCGTATGCGGGACGTAGGCGATACCCGCCAGGACTACGAAGAACTGGACAGTGCCATCAACTCCGGACTCTATCTCAAAGACGTGATGAACCGGCAGGGCGAGGATTTCTATTATATGCACACGCTTATTGAGGTCACAGCCGATGATCCGGAAACACTGGAGCAGCGTGTCTGCGCCGTAGAAAACCTCTGTGTATCCGTAGATATGATCGCCCGGAGATGTGACTACAAGCATGAACAAGGTTTTTTGTCCGCGCTTCCTGTACTGGCACTGGATCCGGATGTGGAACGGAAGTCCAAACGCAATGCTCTGACCAGCGGCGTGGCCGCATCCTTTCCCTTCGCCTCCTATGAGCTCAGCGACCGCAACGGCATCTTCCTGGGCCTGAATATGCATAATCGTTCTCCTGTATTTCTGGATCCCTTTGATGACTACAAGTACACCAACGGCAACTTTGGTTTGTTCGGCTCCTCCGGCGCCGGTAAAACCTTCACCATGCAGTGTATCGGCGGTCGCCTGCGGCAGCAGAACAAGCGGGTCATCTTCGTCATTCCCAAGAAGGGTCATGAGTTCCGTCCCCTGTGTGAGCAGTTGGGCGGCTTATACCTGCGTCTGTCTCCCTCTTCCAAGGACTGCCCCAACATCATGGCCATCCGCCGCAAATCCCTTGACTCCTATGCCAGCCTGAAAAATCTGACGGCCCGCGGCGACTCTGTTCTGGCAGAAAAGATCTCCCGGCTGACCATCTGGTACTCTCTGCAGAAGAAAGACCTCAGTGATGAGGATCGAAACCACATCGATATTTCTCTGGTGGAATGCTATCGGCGATATGGCATCACCTTTGACAATTCCACCATTGTAGACGAATACGGCAACTACAAGAAAATGCCCATTATTGCCGATTGGTATGAAGTCCTGCTGCAGAACCCAGAAACCAAGCATCTGGCTGTGGTGTTGGCCCGCTATGTCACCGGCTCGGCCGCCGCTATGGGCGAGCGTAATGACATCGATCTGGACAACAAATACATTGTTCTGGACACCTCCGGTCTTTCCGATGATATGCTTCTACCCGGAATCTTCTGGGCAACTGATGTGGCCTACGACCTCATTATGGCATCGGAACGAGAATTGTCCGCCCTGATCGCAGACGAGTTGTGGGCACTGGTCGGTGCAGGCTCCAACCCTCTGGTCGCCGGTTTTGTACTGGAGATGGTCAAGACCATTCGTGGTCTTGGCGGCATTGCCGTCACATCCACCCAGGGTATGCAGGACCTATTTGGTCTGGATGGCGGCAAGTACGGCAAAGGTATCATGGATTCCAGCCGTATTAAGCTGGTTATGCAGATGGAGGAACAGGAGGCACGGCTCATTCAGGATGTATTGAATCTGTCCGAAGATGAAGTCCGTCAGATCACCCGGTTCCGCCGTGGCGAGGGACTTCTCTGCATTGGCTACAACCACGTACCCATTGCGTTCCATGCCTCTCAGCGGGAATACGACGCCATCACCACATCGCCCACAGACCTGAGAAGCAGGCAAAAGGAGGACTAAACCTTGTACCATCTCAAAGAAGACATGGCTCGTATCCAGACACTGGTCGGCAAAGCTTTTACCGAAACCGGTGGTCTGCTTGCCATGGCGGACGGAGCCTACAAAAGCGACGCAGGCCTTCAAAGAAAGTTGGAACAAACTATGGAGCATTTTGAAAAAGCAACGCTGGAGCTTCGAACGCTCTGCGAGAAACACAGTCCCGGCACAGGACAGTACGGGACAAAGCCTTTGCTTCCTGCCATAGACATCACAGGCTACGTAGAAGTGATCGGATATCACTGGTTTCATATCTGTCTGAACACCCTGCTGCCACACTGCAGGTTTCAATCGCCCAAATGGCTCTTTGACTCCATCCGAAGAATCCTGGCTAATTACGAGGCGACAGGAAAGCAACTCCCATATTATCGCAATGGTGCCGTTCTCGTCATTGAGGAATGCAGCAATGTGGAAGGTCGGCAGGTCTTCGATCAGGACAACAAAGGCTGGAAAACCATCAGCAATGCTCTGAAGGGCTGGATGCTTCCAGACGATGATCAATACAGTTTGGGTGTTGTCCTTCTGTCCACCCCAAGCACCGAGAACGTCTGCCACATTACACTTCTGGAAAAAGACGATGTTGGAGATTTCTTCTCTTTGCGATACGGCTATTCTGCCTCCGGAACGGTCTATAGACCCTTCTGACACCCATCAGAATGACCCTCAAAATAAGCCTCAAAAAATCGCATCGTTTTGGTTGCTCGTTCTGATGGGTATTGCTTCCCGCAACCCCTTGAAATAAAAGGGTTTTCGGCCCATCGCCACAGGCTCTCCATGAAAAAAGCCTGACTACTATGTACACCCATAAGATTGTGCTCCCGCAAGCCCCCGGAGGAGCCGAAATTGAGAGTGGGCCGGAAGCGGCACACGAACAATTTCGGCTCCTCTGCAGGAATCCAAGGAGGTGTAACATCTGTGATTTTCAGTGAACAGGATATGGATCTGCTGCGTCTGCTGAGATGGTGCCGTTACCTTTCTCCCGATGACCTTCACAAGCTCTTTCCTGAAGATATTGCCGCCAATCTTCAGGCGTTGCGTCTGATCCGACGACATCAAACAAAGAACTGGCTGATGTTGACCACCAAGGGCAATGCCTTTCTGAGCGAACATCTTTCCGCACTTCCGCCAGACACACAGCTCCCATATCAAGCCACAGCTATGGTTCGCCGCCTTCGTACTTCCAAGCTGATGCTGACGGCTTACCGTGCAGGATTGCCTGTATTCACAACTAAAATGAATGAGCTGCTTGACCGGTCCGCTTTTTTCATGCCGACTATGACACGGGGCCGTGGCTCCAATCCCTGGGGCAGCACCCGGATCGGCGCGGTGATCCATCTTGGCGATCTGCTTTGCTCCGCCCACTATGTGTGCCCCAATATTGGCAAACTCTCCTTGACTGACGAGCTAGCCCTATTCACCAACAACACAGCAGGCTTCCGGAATGTCTGCCGCTGCTTTCTCTTTGCCGGCGACAGCTACCAAAGCATTCTCTCCGAACTGCAAGAGTATGACGATTGTGATACCCGCAAACTGATCCGCTATGGTGACGCCTACCGATATACCAGCTACCCATGCTATCTTCTTCCATGTAACGATACCGGAGCCAGACAACTCCAAGTCATGTCGGTGCCGGGCTATCGAAAAAAACTGGCACAACTGTCCCTACGGCAATGCTATGCCCCCCCACCTAAAGGCAATGCCGTTTGGGACGCCATGTTCCAGGGGCAACCGCTGATCATATCCGTGGACATGGATCTTCGCCGTTTGGACGCCGCCATTCAAGAAGTCCACCACTGTGGATATGACACGCTCTCGATCGTGATCTTTGGAGAGCAGACGTCTGTGGTTCTGCAAACATTTCAAAATGAACGGGATATCCTCCGAACCTTCCGTCTGAAAGAAGAAACCCTGGCCGAGCTATTCGGTCAGCCCCGACCATTATACACCCCATCTCCCACACAGTATCTCACGGAGAAAGGAGCTGTGATCCGTGCCCCGCTTATCCAAGCTGATTGAAAAGTTGGAAGACCGTCTCACCAGTAAAATAGGAAGCTGGTATGAACGCCATAAATCCAAGCTGCCAGTCTACATTCCGGCCACCCTCATCGGATGGTATTTCTACGGGATGTTTCTCAACTCTCTGCGCTTGGGCATTGACGCCACCTTCCACACTACCGGAGAAGAGATCGCCAGCATCTGGGTCTGGAACCCATTCAAGAACCTGTTTGCAGTCTTTACGCCTTTTGGACTGGGCGCAACAGCCGTAATCGTTCTGCTGATCTGCCTCATCACCAAGAAGGGCTACATTTGGTTCTCCGGATACAAGTACATCCGGGACGAACGAGGCTTTGATATTCTTCCCGACGGCACCCACGGCACCTCCGGTTTTCTTACAGAAAAGGAAATGCGACAGTTTTTGGAAATGGGTTCCGTCCGGGAGGTAACCGGAATGATTCTTGGCAAACACTTCCGCCATAAGGATGATCCAGACAAATACGCCATCTATGTCGCACACCAAATGGTAGCTGGCAACAACAACAATCTGCTCTGTGTCGGCGCACCCGGCAGTGGTAAAACAAGAGGTTTTATCATTCCATTTCTCATGGGCTGTGCCGAACGCGGCGAGTCTGTATTCTGTACTGACCCAAAGGGCGAACTGTTTGAGAAATTTGCCAACTACTTCCGGGAAAAGGGTCACTACGTCAAAGCTGTAAACTTTCTGGACATGGAGCATTCTGACGGCTGGAATTGTCTGTACTCACTGGACACCCAAACGGATCTGGTTCAAACTGTCGCGAACACCATCATCCAGAACACCTCCGGCCCCAGAGAAGCAGATGACTTCTGGAGTCGTGCAGAACTGAACCTGCTCATGGCGCTGATCCATTATGTCTGCAATCTGCGGGATGACAACGGAGAGCTGCTCCCCATCGAAGATCGCAGCCTTGGAAAGGTATATCACATTCTTGCCAACGAGAGTATCAACGAGATCAACCGCAAACTGGCAGCGCTGCCGCCGGATCATCCTGCCAAGGGCCACCACGGATTGTTTCTCAAAGCAAAAGAAAATCTTTGGGGCAACATCGTCATCGGCCTCGGCAACCGTCTTGCTATCTATCAAAACCAGCTGGTCAACAAAATT
>JAFQUA010000033.1 GCA_017408725.1 Oscillospiraceae bacterium | reverse complement strand
ATGCCGGAATCGCCGCCAACAGCAGAATCCGTTCCACCAGCCGGTGTGCTGGGAATATCTGCGCCAGCACCGTTAAAGACAGGTGCATCGTAGAAGGCACCACGGCCTTCGCCGCTGGCCATCTGATACCACTGACTTCCGTCTGCAGCGGTGACAACACTGTGGGGAACATCCGGCTTCTCATACTGAGCCGCGTTGAACATATCCACAGAGGACTTTTTGCCATCGGCACCAACCGCTGTGGTGCTGATATGGCCACCTGTGATCTGTGTACCCTGCAACTGGAAGCCCTGCATATGAGGCATATAGTTGCTAAGACTCCGATCGGCGATCTCACCGCCAATAGCACCGGACACATTGGGAGGTCTGGTAGCTACAGAAGAGATGGAATTGCTGTTGAGGGTAGCACCATTTCTTGCGGCAATGCCACCAAAGGCACGACCAACAAATCCGGCACCACCGCTGAAGCCCATTCTCTGACCGCCTTCCACAACGGCATCGCGGACATAGGAATTGGGGTTGAATCTGGATGCAAAACCAGCTGCAAATCCGGTTGCCGCAGCTCCGGTTCCGGTTGCAACGGCACCACCGCCTGCACGGCTGAATACACTGCCCGCAGATCTGGCACCACTGCCAACACCGGTAATGACCCGGGCGGCCATCATCAGCTCCATACCCATACTGGAACCAGTCTGGGCAACATTCAGGCCCATGGAAGCCAGATAGCTGTCAAAGCGCTGTGCACACTTCAAATAGGCCAAAGCACAGAACATCCAGAGGAAGATACTGCCTTTGCCGTTACTCAGTGCACCACCGTTTCCGATAAACTGGCCCATAGACGAAGCAAAGCCACGAAGGAACCAGACATTCATGACCAGAAGCAGCAACTGAGAACCAACCATTCTGCACCAGGATCTGAATACGGTATTCGTGGCCTTGGATCCGCCTAACGAAAAGGCGAGCGGGGAAGTATAGCACAGAACACCCACAACGATGTAGCGTTCCACTGTCTCCAGAAGGAGCTTGAAGTAATTCCATCCCAGAGCAATTTCAAGGATCAGAATCAAAATAAGGCCCACCACGCTGGCGACTGACACGATGGTGGTCAGTCCACTGGTGAGAGCCTGTTCAACTCCCGCAAATGTAAAATCCTCTCCGGTCATAGAGAGGTCCATTAGCGAGGTGTAGGGCGCCCTTGCAATGCTCAGGCACGCTGAGAAAATGGGTTTGGCATAGCCGATCAGGAAAGCAAAGATCGCTCCACGGACCACAAGGTGCCATGGATTCTCAGCTTCTGTGATAGGACCTCCAAATGCACGAAACAACTGCCAGACTGTGATCAGAATCAGGATTGCCCAGGCAGTTACCTGCATAACATCATAGGCCTTCGTGACAAAGGGGAAGTACTCCTCCATTGCCGTCATGTCGGTACCCAAAGCCTCAAGAAACAGGCCCGATACCGCATCAAAAAGCTGGGAAACGATACTTGCAACCCAACCGACGATACCCTCGAAAATCCAGTCTAGAATGGGTATCACCTCCTCGGGAAGCCTGGATTTTACCTATGGCTTCTCTTAGCCGGTGTAGTTGCCGCCCTGGATCAGGGGCTGCAGGTAGGCCACAACGAAGCCCAGAGAGTTCAGAATGATCCACGTGACGATGATGCGCTTCAGCCAGCTGGTAGCTTCTTCGACCGCCCGCTGATTGCGGGAGATCATCCGGATCAGCAGTGCAATGGATGCAACTGTGACGGCTACAATGGTACTGATGGCAACGACCTGACCGTAGACATCCTTCAGAATCGTCGAGAAACGATTCCAGATGGTGGCTGTGCCAGTGCCGGTGGCAAGGACGGGCTGGAGCGACAGCATGGTGGCCGTAGCCATACCAACTGCGGACCAGTAGGTGTTCTTCACGAACTCCTTGCCCTTGGCGATTTGCTTAACCATGTGCTTTTACCTCCTTTTCATGGTCTGGAAACGAAAAAAGGCACCGTTTCTAAGAGCAAAATCGCTCTCAAAACAGTGCCTTATCGCTTCGTCCACTTTTGGACAATGAAAGTATAACACAGGCTTTGTGCCAAGTCATTGGTAATCGTGTGACAATTTCGTGCCACCATTCTGCCAAACATGTGTCTCCATTCTGTCAACATTCAGCTACCCGCCTATATCCGTTCCATGATGGCAAGAATTTCAAGCCAATCGTCAATATCTCCGCCGGGAGCAGACCATAGCCGGATGGACATGATTGAGATAGCTTCCGCTCTCATCCGGTAATAGGTGCGGTATGCCAAACCAGACTGATACACGAGTTCCGCAGCAGTCCGTTTCTTCGGATCCAGATATGCATCGTAAATCAGCCTATAGAGCATCTCACCATTCTCGGGTTTCTTTCGAAGCACAGATAACGCTTCCTGAACTCTCTCTAACAGGATTCTTGTCTTGATAATGGTATTTAAGCGGCTTTCCAGACGTTTGTTTTCCATGGTCATTTCAAAATCAATCCTGTTAATCAGTTCGTCGACGTCCTTTGTCTGCATCTTTAACTCCTCGGCAAGCTCTCCCGGGGCACACTCCAAAACCCAGACGATGGTTCGATATTGCTCCAGGAGTACCTCCGTATTGTGGTATGCTTTCTTTGTCGCGTTCTGCTTAGCGATGCGATGCTCTTCATCCTCAATGTCAAAGTCTTCGATGGCACCTTTCCGGGTAAGAAACTCCGCAAAGGCAGTAGATTGCTGAAGTATTCGCTTTTCATGTGAGTCGTAAAGCGACGGTTTTTTGCGTTTCATTTTGATTCCTCCGTTTGTTGAAATATGGGCAGACTGTCCCTGCAGGGACCTCTGATCTGATTTTCGTTGTCTGTTGATTTAGGTGTATCCAGTAACACACCCGGGCAGGCATACTGACAGTTCCTACAATGCTTACAGTTCCAACCATGAGAAATATACGCGCGCGTTATAGGAAAGAAATCCGCAACACGGGTTTCTGCAGATTCCTGCTGCATTTCCAACAGCCGCTCGGAAATGACCTTCCGGCTGTACCAAGCAACCATATGGTTTACCTTCATGTTCTCACTGTTGCCGCTGTACTTATATTTGGTTGAAATGAGTATTTCGTTCAAAATACTTACAACCAGATCCTGATCCGGTAATTGGACTTCATTACCAGTTGGATAGAGGGAGTTGAATACCACACAACCGTAGGAACTAGGTAGCCGATAGAGTGAAAACACATCCGAATGATTTCTGAAGAATCTCCACACTCTGGTCTTTTCCCAGTTCCACCGCTGCCCAAGGGTCTCCAGTGTCAAAACCGAACCATACTTTCCAAATTGGACGGTGGGAGCAAGAAATGAGAAGGCATTCCCGTAGTCCTCATAAATCGTGTGGCACCACAAGTCCAACCAAGCTGAAGACACATCAAACTCTTTGCCGGCATCAACCATGCGCTGTGTGATATTGCGAGGAAGGCAAAGAAAACCGTAACCTTCTGTGGCATATACGGTACCAGACAAGCATTCTGCTCCAGAACACTTAACGACCCAGTCAGATATCTCATAGGTCAGAAGCTTCGTCTTTTTATCCAGAGTGTACTTAAGAAAACCGAGGTTAGCGAGTTCGTCTAGCGTCTGTAAGGCTTTAGGGCGGCTTTTTGCGCCAAGAATGCTTTTAAGGCCAACGACACCACCCGACCACATGCCGGGTGTTACAGGGTTCGTGTGGCCGCAGTAGCGAGCGTTTCCCTTGCGGAATGCTGCGCGAGAAGCAAGCCGGGCCCAACTGGCCATTAACCCCTTACCCATGTCCGGATAATCCCGCGGTAATTTCACCCACTCATATTTGCGCAGGCACTTCATGATGCATTTCTCCTTCTTCCAGAAATAAGAAAAGGCCAGCAAGATTTCTCCTGCTGGCCTAAAGCGAAATTAGATTCGCACAATCAGACCAATAAGGTCATCTACATCGATACCAACCAGGTACCAATCCTTTCCCATTTCAATTCGGGTGGGCACCCATCTGCCGCTGATCTTCACATCGAATGTCTCGCCACAGTGTAAACCTCCGTGGTAATCGTAGAGGGAAAAGCGAATATCTAGCCTGTCTGTTCCACGCTGGGGCACGAGAGTTCCTACTGTCATAATTTCCTCCAATCGTAATCGTATCAAACAAAAAGGCACCGAACAGCGTGACAGATACTGCTCGGTGCCTAATCCTGTGTGGCAGGATGATATTAGGTTGCTTAAATGTTGTGCTGAGGTTATAGAACCGCCTTTCTATGTATTTCATTCGTATAGCTTGATCACGGCTGACGAATGATGTTCGCCCTTGTGTACCTGCGCAAGTACACGGATTTTTCTTGGTCAATGAAAATCCTGGACTATCACCTAACCCTTGCAAGCTTTAAGGGTTCCTGTGTTGTCCCTATTATAACTCACTCCCATGCCCTGGACGAT
>JAFQUA010000032.1 GCA_017408725.1 Oscillospiraceae bacterium | reverse complement strand
GGATCGCCATTGCAAGAGCCCTGGCATCCGACCCCGAGGTGCTGCTATGTGACGAAGCCACTTCCGCGCTGGATCCCCAGACCACAGACAGCATTTTAAAGCTGCTGCAAAAGATCAACAAAGAACGCCGTATCACCGTCATCATCATCACCCACCAGATGTCCGTCATTGAGCAGATCTGCCACAGAGTGGCCATTCTGGACGCTGGTGCTGTTGCGGAGATCGGCGAAGTGGAAAGTGTTTTCTCCAACCCCAAGACCGCCGCAGGCCGCCGTCTGGTCAGCCCGGATACCGCAGCCCTGCCCCTTTCTACTTGGGAAGGCCATGTGGCCCGAATCGCTTTCAACGGCAATGCTTCCGAAGAACCCATTATCGCCTCTCTTGCGGTGGAACTGGGAGCCAAGGTCAGCATTCTGGGAGCGGACACCCGAAATGTAGACGGAAAGGCTTTCGGCACTATGCTCATCAGCCTGCCCGATGATGATACTTCCCGCAAGGCTATCATGCAGTACTTAAACGCCCGCCCCGGCGTTTGCGCAGAGGAGGTGCAGTGATATGTTTGATTTCCTTTCCGATCCCAAGGTAATACAGCAGTTTGAGATTATTCAAAGCGAATTCCTCTTCGCCACATGGGAAACGGTCTATTCTCTGGCGCTACAGGTCCTGTTCTCTTACCTCATCGGCCTGCCGCTGGGCGTTCTGCTGGTTACCGGCGAAAAGGGCGGCATCCATCCCATCCCCGGCTGGCTGATGAAGATTATAAATGTGGTCATTAATCTGCTGCGGTCTGTGCCGTTCCTCATTTTGATGATCATCGCCCTGCCGCTTAGCAAACTGCTGGTGGGCACCAAGATCGGCACCATGGCAACTATACCACCTATGGTCATCGCCGCATTCCCGCTGGTTGCCCGTATGGTGGAAAGCAGCCTGCGGGAAGTGGGTCACGGCGTTATCGAAGCCGCTCAATCCATGGGCGCTTCCACCTGGCAGATCATCACCAAGGTGCTGCTGCCGGAAGCCATGCCCAGTTTGATCTCCGGCGGCGCCATCACCATGACAACGATCCTCGGCTACGGTGCCATGGCAGGCATCATCGGCGGTGGCGGTTTGGGTAAGATCGCCATCAACTACGGTTATTACAATTTTAAGACCATCGTCATGTGGGCGGCGGTCATCGGGCTGATCCTGCTGGTGCAGCTGATCCAGTCCGCGGGAACCAAGCTGGCCACAGCCTGCGACAAGCGGCTGCGTAATAGAAATTAAAAAGGAGACAAAATTATGAAAAAGATCATTGCGCTTACTCTCGTTCTGATTCTGGCTCTGGGCATGTTTGCCGGCTGCGCTAATGGCACGGATGACAAGACCATCGTCATCGCCGCATCCCCCACCCCCCATGCCGAGATCCTTGAGATTGCCAAGAAGGAACTGGAAAAGGACGGCTGGAAGGTCGAGATCAAGACCTTTAACGACTATGTTGTGCCCAACACCGCCACCGAAGAAGGCGAAGTTGACGCCAACTACTTCCAGCACAAGCCCTACATGGACACCTTTAACACAGAAAACGGCACCCATCTGGTCAGTGTCGCCGCCATTCACTATGAGCCCTTCGGCATCTATCCCGGCAGCAAGAAGTCTCTGAGCGATCTGGCTGACGGCGATCAGATCTCCATTCCCAACGACGGCTCCAACCGCGCCCGGGCGCTGCTGCTGCTGGAAGCGCAGGGCCTCATTAAGCTGAAGGCCGGCGTCGGCATGGAAGCCACCGTTCTGGACATCGTGGAGAATTCCAAGAACCTGAAGATCGTGGAAATGGAAGCTGCTCAGCTCCCCAACACCCGTGACAGCGTCGCTTTCGCCGTTATCAACGGCAACTACGCTCTGGGCGCAGGCCTGAATGTGGGCAAGGACGCTCTGGCATCCGAAGATGCCGCATCCGTTTCCGCTACCACCTACGCAAACATTCTGTGCGTCAAGGCAGGCAACGAGCAGACCGCCAAGACCAAGGCTCTGATCAAGGCTCTCAGCAGCGCCGCTGTTAAGGAGTACATCGAAAAGACCTATACCGGCGCCGTTGTGCCGCTGACCTGATCTGAACATCAAAAAACAGCCTCTGCTGTGAAGCAGAGGCTGTTTTGTTTTTCTTAGTCGACGACTACCGTGCCGTCTTCCTGAATGGTAATGGACATACCGTCTTTGACATAGCTGAGGAATTCCTCTCCCAGAGAGTCCACAACGGGCATCTTCACATCCGGCAGCCAAACGGATGCCAGAATGGAGCCGGCTGCCGCCAGCGAGTCGATGGGATTACTGAACAGCATGCAGGCAGGCTGACGGCCCATGGCACAAGCGCAGTACAGCACCAAGCCACCGGTGGTGGAGCCGATGGTCTGGGGCAGGCACACTGCCTTTCCGGCCAGTTCCTTGCCGTGCAGATCCGGGTTGTTCTGGTCGCCGCAGGTGGCTTTCTTGTCGCCAAACTGCAGCGCGCCCTGCAAAGATGCCAAGGTATTAAAGCCCACATGGGATACAACTGCTTCCGCGGTCACAGTGCCGGGAGCGACGATACGGCCTTTAAATTCCTTCATATCAGTTACCTCCCTTGGTGATCTTGGCAAGGATCTCGTCTTCCGTGTAGTACCGGGCGGTGGTATAGGTACGCAGCTTGTTGGAAGAGGTCATAACGGGCATGGCCTTGCACAGAGGATTATTCATGTACATCAGCGGGCAGATGTAGGAAAGGACCACGCCGGTAGCCTTCAGGCGGGCGGCATACTCGGTCTTTTCAAACTCGGCCTTTACCGCAGGAGCGGTGGTGAAGACAGTGGGGATCAGCACCTTCTTCTTGCCGCTGGCCTTGAGACCTTCTTCCATACGGACAGTCCAGTCGATCAGCTGCTGCATGGACATATGAGGACAGCCCACGAAGCACAGCTTAGGCTGGGCGTCGGGATTCTTCCACATAACGGGATACTCGTTCTTGACCCGTTCCAGCTCGGCATCGTCGATGACATAGACCTTCGCGCCTTCGGCGATGAGGGCAGCGCCCTGCTCCTTGGCTTCGGGGGTCAGATTCTCAATATGGTAAAGGCCAACAGCACCGTTGGAGGCGGTAGCTGCACCGAAATCCTTCAGATAAGCGCAGTTATCGTCATTCAGTTCCGTACCCAGCCACTGGTTCATGCCGGTAATGTAAGGCACATCCTCCATGACCTTCATGCCAATGGCGCTGCCCAGCAGCTGCGCCTCGGGCTTCTTGGTGGTCTGCACCTTGACGATCCATGTGGCCTTGCGACCCTCATCCGTCAGCAGACCGAAGTAAGGCACGAAACCGGCGATGGAACCCATGATATCCATGATACCGGAGTTGCGGTTGCACCGGGCGCCCAGCACAGAGTTGGCATACACAACGGCAGAGGACTCTGCCCAGCTGAGGATATCGCCCTTTTGGGGCTTGTTGCCCACCTGATCCAGATAGCAGGCGCAGGTGAAGGCATTGTCATCCATCAAACCCAGTTCCTTCAGCTGCTGTTCGTAGCTTTCCTGAGTAGCGTACATGATCTTATTGAAAATGAAATTCTGCAGGAAATTGGCAGGCACATTCCTATCCAGCGGACGGGGGTCCACAGAAAACTTCTGTCCGGAAACCGCGCCGGCATCAATGAGCTGCTGCATCAGTTCGAAAACCGGCTTCATCATTTTAAGGCCAAAGGATGTGACCAGATGGTTATACTCGGAAGTAACGGGAATCATCTTGTCCGCGCCAAAGGTCTCACCGTACATCACAAGGGTCTTCCAGACACGCGCCATGGTCTCGCCCTTGGAGCCATTCAGTATGGCCTGTTGCTCGTCAGTCAAAAACATACACTTAACCTCCTTAGATCTTCATGCAGACATCCCATGCGCCCCAAATAACACTGCGCAGGTTGCCCACCCTTTCCGCATCACCGATGATGTGGACATTCTTTGCCTTCTGGGCAATGGGTGCGCTGTTGTAACCAACAGACAGAATCACGGAATCCGTGGGGATCTCGAAAGCTTCGCCATCCTTGCCGGCAGCGATGACCACGCCGTCCTTGATTTCCTTAACACCGGTCTCCAGATGTACGGGAACCTTGTTCGCTTCAAAGAAGTCCCGCAGGAAGGATGTGTTAGCCAGGCAGATACCGGGAGTCACGATCAGATCGTCCATCATTTCCACGATGGTGGGCTGCTTGCCCTGCAGATACAGCTCGTAAGCGATCTCACAGCCGGTCAGACCACCGCCGATGATCGTGACCTTTTCGCCCACGGATTCTTTGCCCAGCAGGAAGTCCACCGCCTGAATGGCCTTATCCGCACCGGGAATGGGGATCCGCTTGGCGGTAGAGCCGGTGGCAATGATCACTTCATCCGCGCCGAGGCTGGAAATATCGGTAATTTCCGCATTCAAATTCACATCAATAGGATACTTGACGATCTCACGGCGGTACCAGGCAATCAGGTCCCGGTCCTTTTCCTTGAAGGAAGGTGCCGCAGCGGCAATGAACACACCGCCCAGCTGATTGCTCTTTTCATAAAGGCTTACCTTGTGACCCCGCTTGGCCAGCACCAAAGCGGATTCCATACCGCCAATTCCGCCGCCGATAACGGCAACTTTCTTGCTCTTCTTGGCGGGCTTGATGTAGTGCTTCTTAGACTGCATGGTCTCGGCATTCAGGGCGCAGCGGGCAAGACCCATAGTATCCTTCAGATCCTGGGTGTTGTAATGACCCTTGGAGGAAGAGAAGTTGAAACAGCCGCTGTGGCAGCAGATGCAGGGACGAATATCCTCGATCCGCTCCTCGATCAGCTTGGTGATCCACTCGGGGTCGGCAAGGAACTGGCGGGCAACGCCCATGCCGTCGATCTTGCCCTCAGCAATGGCTTCCGCCGCCACATCGGGCTCCATACGGCCGGCGCAAACCACGGGAATATCCACAAACTTCTTGATATGGGCAACATCCTCGAGGTTGCAGTTCTGGGGCATATACATAGGCGGATGGGCCCAGTACCAGCTATCGTAAGTACCGTTGTCGGCGTTGAGCATATCATAGCCCGCATCCTGCAGGTACTTGGCAGCCCGCTGGGATTCTTCCATAGCGCGGCCCATTTCCTTGGCATCCTCACCGGGAACGATGCCCTTCTGGAAGCCCTTCAGCTTGGATTCGACGGAATAACGCAGTGAAACGGGGAACTCATCGCCGCAGGCTTCCTTGATGGCATGGACGACTTCCGTAGCAAAGCGGTAGCGGTTTTCAAAGCTGCCACCGTACTCATCGGTGCGCTTATTGAAAAATTCAATGGCAAACTGGTCAAGCAGATAGCCTTCGTGAACAGCATGGACTTCCACACCGTCAACACCGGCATCCTTGCAAAGCTTGGCGGTCTTGGCAAAGGCCTCAATGATCTCGTGGATCTGCTCCTTGGTCATTTCGGGGCAGATGATGTCCGGTGCCCAGCGGGCAGGCTGCTCGCTGGGGGATGCCAGCTCATGGCTGGTATCGATGATGGGCTTGACGAGAGCCCGGGTGAACTTATTCTTGTGCAGAGGTCCTACCAGTTCGGTAATGGCCCAGCTGCGGCCCATGCCGGCGGTCAGCTGGATGAACAGCTTGGCGCCGGTCTTATGGATCTCGTCCATAAATTCCCTCAGTTCGTCGAACATCTTGGGGTTCTGCCACAGCCACTTGCCCCAGAAGGTATCCCGCAGAGGGGCAATGCCGGGGATGATCAGACCCACATTGTTCTGGGCCCGCTCCAGGAAGAGCTTTGCCGCTTCCTTGTCGAATCCGCAGCCGGTCAGCTCGAACCAGCCGAAAAGGCTGGTTCCGCCCATGGGACACATGACGATACGGTTTTTGATCTCCACATTGCCAACCTTCCACGGGGTGAATAAAGCTTCGTATTTAGCATCCATACAGTCAGACAACTCCTTTACTTTTTGTTTCTACCATAAGAAAATGATACTATAAGATAGGGATTCTGTCAAACAAAACGCACTTTTTCTTTACTTTGTGAAGGGAATATCATTTCAGCTTTACCTTGCCAAATGTACCATGCCGATGGTTTTCTTTATGCAA
Source organism: Oscillospiraceae bacterium (assembly GCA_017408725.1). The sequence goes on along the minus strand of JAFQUA010000032.1, from coordinate 3,097 downwards.
AAAATGAGCCTATCCCCATTAGGACAGGCTCAAATTCTTTGTGCGGAAAATATTTATGCCTTTTCCAGTGCCAGCGTTCTGGTGGTCACATCGCAGACCTCGCTGGGTCCAAAGTACTGGATAGCACCGGGATAAACATAGCAGGTTTCAACAGCCCACTCGGCTCTGTGCGCTTCAAAGAACTTAAAGGGTGCACCCTCCAGCTCCACCAGCGCCTTGCGGATAACAGGCTTATCGGCACCGTGACGGCGCTCGATGTTCATCATCTTGGTGATGGGCATACCGCCGGCCACCCACTCTTCAGCGGGCTTAGACAGGTTGGAAACCTTGGAAAGATATCCGGTGTAACCATACTGGATCAGCATGAAGGCATTGTAGCCCAGGCTGTAGCAGTAGTCAGCATCAAAGTTGGAGGGGAAAGCACAGCGGCCTTCGTAGCCCAGGAAATGATGCAGAGCGGAAAACTTACCCTTGTAGGTACCTGCTTTTTTGCGGGCAGCCAGATTCTCCTTGACCATGGCGGAGAACAGCTTCTCGGACTCGATGAGAGAAACCTGCACATTGCCGTGGGGGTCACGCTCCAGGAACAGCTGCTGCTGGATGTTTTCGGGCAGAATTGCAAATACAGCCATGGATTCCTTGGTCAAACCAGCCTCGATGAAGGCGTACTTATCCTGCCAGGTGGGCAGAGCATTGAACTTATCTGCCTTTTCGCCTGCCAACAGCTCGTTGATTTCGGCAATCAGCACAGAGAATTCAGGAACGAACTCTACGATGCCCTCGGGGATCACAGCAACACCAAAGTTCCAGCCCTTTGCTGCGCGGTTGGCTACAGAATCTGCAATATAGTTCGCGATTTCAGCCAAAGACATCTTCTTGGCAGCGATCTCTTCACCAATGAGGCAGATATTGGGCTGGGTCTGCAGGGCAGTTTCCAGTGCCACATGGGAAGCGGAGCGGCCCATGACCTTGACAAAGTGCCAGTACTTCTTGGCAGAGTTGGCATCGCGCTCGATATTGCCCACGATCTCAGCGTAGGTCTTGGTGGCGGTATCGAAGCCGAAGGAGCACTCGATGTCCTCGTTCTTCAGGTCGCCGTCAATGGTCTTGGGGCAGCCGATAACCTGAATGCCGGCATTCTTTGCGGCAAAGTACTCCGCCAGAACCGCTGCGTTGGTATTGGAATCGTCGCCGCCGATGATGACCAGGGCATTGATGCCATGCTTCTTGCAGTTTTCTGCCACGATGGCAAACTGTTCTTCCGTCTCCAACTTGGTTCTTCCGGAGCCGATGATGTCAAAACCGCCGGTGTTGCGGTAAGCATTGATGTAGTCATCTTCAAAGACAATGTAGTCATCGTCGATCAAGCCGCTGGGGCCGCCCTTGAAGCCGTAGAGGACATTTTCCTTATCGGTTGCCTTCAGTGCATCATACAGACCGCAGATAACATTGTGTCCGCCGGGAGCCTGTCCGCCGGAGAGGATCACGCCAACGATCTGCTTCTTTGCAGGGGCAGTATTTTGGCCCTTCTGGAAAGTGATCTCATTCTTACCGTAGGTATTGGGGAATAATGCCTTGATCTTTTCCTGGTCGGCAACGCTCTCGGTTGCGCTTCCGTCCTTTACGCAGATCTCAGAAATACCGTTTCTGAGCATGCCTGGAAGCTTAGGATTATACTGGTATCTAGCCATCTGAAGCGGTGACAGTTTCATTTCAAAAACACTCCTTATGTTTTTATGCGCAAATTGTTACAAATACATTATATCCCATTTCCCGTCAAAGGTAAATAGAAATTTTCCAATATTTTGTTGTAGATTTTCCCAATTATATGGCTTATTTTTTCTAATTTTTTGTTTAGATATGAATCCCCCATTTTAAAAATTCTATTGAAATATAGGGAAAATGTGCTATAATGATAAACGAAAAAATACGGACACCGTCCGCTAATATGAAAGGATTGATTCCCATGGCTCTTGTTACTACTACCGAGATGTTCAAGAAGGCTTACGACGGCGGTTATGCCATCGGTGCTTTCAATGTCAACAACATGGAGATCGTTCAGGCGATCACCGAGGCTTGTAAGGAAGAGAAGGCTCCCGTTATTCTGCAGGTTTCCAAGGGTGCCCGCGCTTACGCCAACCATACTTACCTCGTCAAGCTGGTTGAGGCTGCCGTTATCGAGTGCCCCGAGATCCCCGTTGCTCTGCACCTGGACCACGGCGACAGCTTCGAGACCTGCAAGTCCTGCATCGACGGCGGCTTCACCTCCGTCATGATCGACGCTTCTTCCAAGTCCTTCGAGGAAAACATCGAGATCACCCGCAAGGTCGTTGAGTACGCTCATGACCACGGCGTTGTTGTCGAAGCTGAGCTGGGCTCTCTGGCCGGCATTGAGGACGAAGTCAATGTTGCTGCTGAGGCTGCTTCCTACACCCGTCCTGAGGAAGTCGAAGAGTTTGTGACCCGCACCGGCTGTGACTCTCTGGCCATCGCCATCGGTACCAGCCACGGCGCTTACAAGTTCACCCCCGAGCAGTGCACCGTCAACGAGCAGGGCATTCTGGTTCCCCCCGCACTGCGCTTCGACGTTCTGGAAGAAGTCACCAAGCGTCTGCCCGGCTTCCCCATCGTTCTGCACGGTTCTTCCTCCGTTCCCCAGAACTACGTTGCCATGGTCAACGCCAACGGCGGTAAGATGCCCAACGCCATCGGTGTTCCCGAAGAGCAGCTGCGCAAGGCAGCTTCCCTTTCCGTCTGCAAGATCAACATCGACTCCGACCTGCGTCTTGCAATGACCGGCACCATCCGCCAGTTCTTCAACGAGCAGCCCAGCAAGTTTGACCCCCGTGAGTACCTGAAGCCCGCTCGTGCAAACATCAAGGAGCTGGTTCGCCACAAGCTGGTCAACGTTCTCGGCTGCGCCGGCAAGGCCTAATCGTTTATCCCTTAACAAATTTGGACTCCCTCACCCGAGCAATGTCATTAAGTTAAGAAAAACTGGATCTCACAGAAATGTGGGATCCAGTTTTTTCGTAATAAATTTAGAAAAACACTTGACAAAAAGCGTTAAATGTGCGGCCTTTTTGCTAATTACGAT